>NZ_JBBARU010000034.1:0-20613 GCF_040399605.1 Rhodovarius sp.
GACAGGCGGCGCGCCGGGTGGTCCCATGCTCCTACAAAATGGGAGACGACCATGGATATCCGCGACATCCTCATCATGATCGACGCCACGCCACGCAATGCGGCGCTGCTCGCCTTCACCTGCGGCCTGGCGGCGCGGCATGATGCGCGGGTGATAGGGCTGCGCTGCGCTGACCCGCTTTCACCGGTGATGATGTATGCCGACCCCACGGCGGGGCTGATGGTGGCTGATCTGCTGGAGGAACTCATGCTCAAGGCCCGCGCCGAGGCGTTTGTGATGGCGGCGGGCTTCAATGAGCGGTTGCGGTTGGAGAATGTGCTGGGGGAATGGCGCTATATTGAGGCCTCGGCCTGGGATAGGGCGCCGACGGAGGCGCGGCTGTCGGATTTGATCGTGCTGGGGCAGCCCGATGGCGATGACCGCTTGGTGGAGGAGATGCTGTTTCGCTCCGGCCGCCCGGTGCTGGTGGTGCCGCGGTTGGGCGAGCATAAAACCCCAGGCCAGCATATTCTGGTGGGCTGGAATGACAGCCGCGAGGCGGCGCGCGCGGTGCATGATGCCATGCCCCTGCTGCAAAAGGCCGAGAGTGTCACGGTGCTCACCGCTGATTCGGCCGGGGCTGATGCCATGCCTGGGGGCGATATTGCTGCCCATCTCGCCCGGCATGGCGTGGTGGTTTCACTCACGCGCAGCAGCGATGCTGAGGCTGACCCCACTGACCTGCTGCTCAATGCCGCGGCGGATCGGGGGGCTGATCTCATCGTGGTCGGCGGCTATGGCCATTCACGGCTGCGGGAGATGGTGCTGGGCGGGGTGACGCGGGGGCTGTTGCAGCAGATGACGGTGCCGGTGCTGTTCAGCCATTGAGCATTTTCAAGCCTTGCGGCTTAGCAAGGCGACTCGGAAAATGCGTTAAAACAAGAACTAGAGCCGTTTCACCGTCTTCGCTTCCGGTGAAATGGCTCTAAGCATCACAGCGCGGTGCCGCCCACGGTCAGGCCCAGCATTTTGAGTGTGGGCTGGCCCACGCCCACGGGCACGCCCTGGCCATTCTTGCCGCAGGTGCCGATGCCTGGATCCATCGCGCTGTCATTGCCCACCATGGAGACTTTGGTCAGCGCATCGGGGCCATTGCCTATCAGGGTTGCGCCCTTGACCGGCGCGCCGATCCTCCCGTTTTCGATCATATAGGCCTCGGCGGCGGAGAAGACGAATTTGCCGCTGGTGATGTCCACCTGGCCGCCGCCGAAATTCACCGCGTAAAGGCCGCGTTTCACCGAGCGGAGAATTTCCTCGGGCGGGTGGGCGCCGCCGAGCATGATGGTGTTGGTCATTCGCGGCATCGGCGCATGGGCGTGGGATTGGCGGCGGCCATTGCCGGTGGGGGCGACGCCCATCAGCCGCGCATTCTGCCGGTCCTGGATGAAGCCGACGAGGATGCCATCCTCGATCATCACCGTGCGGCCGGAGGGGGTGCCCTCATCATCGACCGAGATGGAGCCGCGGCGGTCGGCGATGGTGCCGTCATCGACCACGGTCACGCCGGGGGCTGCGATGCGCTGGCCGAGCAGTCCTGAGAAGGCGCTGGTTTTTTTGCGATTGAAATCGCCCTCCAGCCCGTGGCCAATGGCTTCATGCAGCAGGATGCCGGGCCAGCCTGGGCCGAGCACCACCTCCATTTCGCCGGCCGGGGCGGGGACGGCTTCGAGGTTCAGCAGCGCCTGGCGCAGCGCCTCATCCACCGCCGCCTGCCAGCTTTGCTCTGAAAGCACACGTTCATAGCCAAAGCGCCCGCCCAGGCCATGGCCGCCGGATTCACGCCTGCCATCCTGCTCCACCACCACCTGGACATTCAGCCGCACCAGCGGCCGCAGATCGGCCACCCGCACGCCATCGGCGCGCATGATCTGCACCGCCTGCCATTCGCCGGTGATCGAGGCCGAGACCTGCACCACCCGGCTATCCTTCGCCCTTGCATAGGCATCGAGTGCCATCAGCAGCGCGGTTTTTTCGGCAAAACCCATTTCCAGCAGCGGGTTGGCATCGCTGTAAAGCCGCCGATTGGTGGGCTGGGGCGCTGCGGCCCAAACCCCGGCATGGCCGGCGCGCACCGCGCCGAGGGCGGAGGCGGCGCGGGCCAGGGCGGGTTCGGAAATCTCGCCGGCATGGGCGAAGCCTGCCGCCTCACCGGCGACGGCGCGCAGGCCAAAACCACGATTGGTGTCAAAGCTGGCCGAGCGGATGCGCTGGTCATCGAGGCTGATGGCCTCGCTTTCGCGGTATTCGAGGAAAAGCTCGCCATCATCGCAGCCGGCCATGGCATCGGCCAGGCGGCGGGCGGCGCTGGCCTGGTCCATTTCACGGAAGAACAGGCCATCGGTCACGGCAAGGGCGTCGGTCATGAGTAAGGCTTTCTATGGCGAGTGTGGGCGGTATCAGCCGGCCTGGTGTGATGATACGCCCTGCCCGGCGCGGGCAGCTTGGAGCATTTCATCGATCACCGCGAGCAATTGCTCACCGGCATCGCGGATGGATTGCAGTTGATCCGCCTGCGCCGGGGCATCGGGCTGCAGTGCCTGGGCCAGACCGATGATGGTGCTGAGCGGTGCCTGCAGCGCCGGGTTGATGGCGGCCTGGGCCGCATCCTGCGTCGGCTGGCTGCCGGAGATGTCGACATAGGTGAGGATGAAGCCACCATCGGGCAGGGGGTCGCGCACCGCCTCCAGCACCCGGCCATCGCGCCTAGTAGAGGTGTAGCGCGCGGGCTGGCGCAAATCACCGGTCAGTTTTTCCATCACCGCATCCACGCTGCCCTGATGGGAGCCGATCAGACCCAGTTCTCGCATCCGGTCCACGATCTCGGCATAGGGGATGCCGGGCTGCAGGAGGCTGTCGGGCATGTCGAGCATATGGCGGATGGCGCCGTTGGTGGCTGCCAGCCGGTGCTGCGCATCGAAAAGCACGATGCCATGGCGCATGCCCTCCAGCATGGTGGAGAGCCGCTCCTGGGCGCGGCGCAATTCCGTGATGTCGCTGTAGGTGCGTACAAAGCCGCCATCGGGCATCTGGTTGGTGCGCACCTCGATGACGCTGCCATCGGGGCGGTTGCGGATATAGCGGGGCGGTGCCTCGGCCAGCCGGGCACTGACGACGAATTCGAGCGCCTGCGTGGCGGCGTCATATTCGCCTGTGGCGGTTTGCGTGCGCGCCATATCGGCCAGCGCGGCACCAGGGAGCACGATATCGGCGGGCAGGCCGCACATCTGTGCCGCCAATGCATTGGCAGCCACCAACCGGTCCTGGCTATCGAATAGCGCGATGCCGTGGCGCATGCCTTCCAGCATGGCGGAGAGCTGGTCCTTGGCGCGGCGCAATTCCGTGATGTCGCTATAGGTGCGCACAAAGCCACCATCGGGCATCATATCGGTTCGCACCTCGATGATGCTGCCATCTGGGCGGGTGCGGGTATAGTTGAGCGGCGCTTCAGCCAGCTTGGCCGTGGTGATGAAACCGAGCCTTTGTGCGGTGTTGTCGAATTCGCCGGCGGCGCGTTGGGCACGCGACAGATCGGCCAGCATGGCGCCAGGGACCATGACATCGGCTGGCAGGCCGCAAAACGCTGCCGCCAGCGCATTGGCTGCCACCACCCGGCATTGGCTGTCGAATAGTGCGATGCCGTGGCGCATGCCCTCCAGCATGCTGCGCAGCGTATCCGCCTGGGCGCGGGCGCGGGCCTCGGCATCATGCAGGGCTGTGACGTCAGAGACCACGATGACCCGGCCGCCATCGGGCAGCGGCTCACCGCGCAAGCTGACCAGGCGCCCATCCGGCCGGCGGCGCAGTGCGGCTTCGGGCCTGGCCACTTGGGTCAGGAGCTTGCGAACGTGCATCTCTGGGTCGCCAGGGCCGAATATGCCGGCCAGGGCGCGGGCGCGCAGCTCGGTTTCGAGTTCGTCGCCGATGTTGAGATGATGGCCGGGGTAGATGTTGTTGAAGGCGACATTGACCAGCCGCACCCGCTGGTCTGGCCCATAGACGGCGATGCCGACGGGCAACGCGGCCAGCACGATATCGAGCAGCAGGGCGCGGCGCTGCGCCTCCTCCTGCGCCCGGCGCTCGGCGGTGACGTCGCTGAACTCGTAGAGCGTGGTTTCATCGGCCAGCGGGTAGGTTTCCAGCCGCAGCGCGGTGCCATTGGGCCGCCTGCGCTCCATGCTTGAGCGCTTGCCGGGATCACGCGAAGCGCGGTGGACCTCCCATTCCTCCCTTTGCTCTGGGGTGAACTCGCCCCGGGCGGCCTGCATGTCGGTCAGTTGGGTGGCGGTGAGGCCAGTGCGTGCCTGATTGGCGGGCAGGCCGGTCAGCCGTGGATAGGCCGGGTTGTAGAGCAGCAACTCATCCTGTTTGAAGACCGCCACACCGAGGCTGAGCTGGTTGAACACCTCGTCCAGCAGACGCAAATCCTGGCGCGATGTTTCCAGCGGGCCGGTGAAGGCGGTGACATCGGTGAAGTACTCGATGAAGCCGCCATCGGCCATGGGTTGCACCCGCGCTTCGAGGGTGGTGCCATCGGCGAGGCGCAGCATCCGCCGTGATGGCTTGCTGCGGTCGAGCCGTTTGAATTCTACCAATTGGGCGGCGGGGTCGCCCTCGCCAAACAGGCCGCGCATCATGAAGAGCACCAGCACATCGCTGAGGGGCGTATTGGGGGCAAGCCAGCGCTGATCAACCCCGGCGAGGTCCAGCATGCGTTGATTGACCATCACCAGCCGGTGCTGGGCGTCATAGACAATAATGGCTGAGGTCATTGCTTGCAGGGCCAATCTTGCGGGGCTTCCGGCCCAATTGCTCATGCGGCCATCCTCCTCATTGTGGGGCCCGCAGCCCGTGCAGCGCAACCAGCCCCGTGGTCAGCACCAGCACGGCCACTGCCTGATGCAGCGTGCCCAGCGACCAGGGCACGACATGCAGCAGGGTGATGATGCCCAGCCCATATTGCAGCAGCACCGCCGCACCCATGTGCAGCACCCGGCTACGCGCCGTGCCTTGGGGCAAATGCCGCCAGGCTGCGACCACGGCGCCCAGCGCGGCCAGAGCCGCCAGGCTGGCCAGCAGCCGATGGTTGAACTGCACGGCGGCGATATTGCCGGTGAGGTTGGCCCACCAGGGTGTGAGGTCGAGATAGCCTGAGGGGATCAGTTGCCCATCCATCAGCGGCCAGGTGTTATAGGCGAAGCCCGCGCGGATGCCGGCGACAAAGCCGCCGGCCAGCATGGTGGCGAGTGCCAGGCCGAAGGCGACCTGCACTTGCCGCCGCACCGGCGCCGCTTTGGCGGGCAAGGCGGCGGGGTTGGGCTGCAATAGGCCCAGCGCCGTCCAGAGAATGGCGCTGAACAGCAAAAAGGCCATGGAGAGATGCACCACCAGCCGATAGGGCGAGACGGCGGTGCGCCCCGCCTCAAAGCCCGAGGCGACCATGAACCAGCCAATGGCACCTTGCATGCCGCCCAGCACGAAGAGCAGCAGGAAGCGTGGCAGCATGGCGCGGCTGATGGCGCCGCGCGCCCAGAACCACAGGAAGGGTACGAGATAGGCTAGGCCGATCAGCCGGCCCCAGAACCGATGGCCCCATTCGAGCCAGAAGATCTGCTTGAAACCCTCGAGCCCGAAACCGGCATTGACCAATTGGTACTGCGGGATGGCGCGGTAGAGATTATAAAGCCGGTTCCATTCCGCCTGTGAGAGCGGGGGGAGGCTGCCCATCAGCGGCGCCCATTCCATGATCGACAGGCCAGAGCCGGTGAGGCGGGTGGCCCCGCCTAGGGCCACCATGACCCAGATCATGCCCGCCACCACCAACAGCCATATGGCCACGGCCCTGCTGTGGGGGCGGCTGCCCAGATCATGCGGGGTGAGGTTGGTGTTGATCGTATCGAACGGCATACATGCATTATAGTGTCACTTCGCGGTTTTCGTAGGTGTCACGATGAAATCTGTCCCCCGCCGGGCGGGCTTATTGTGGCGCGGCCTGGGGGCTGCTACCGCCGCAAAACATGAGCCATGACCCATCCCAGACCACGCCGCTGCTCAGCGTGGTGGTGCCGGTGCGCAATGAGGCACCCAATATCGCGCCGCTGGTGGCGGAAATTCGCGCCGCTTTGGCCGCTTATTCGCATGAGATCATCTATGTGGATGATGGCAGCAGCGATGCGACGCCGGCCGAATTGGCCGCGGCGGGGGTGCGCGGGCTGCGCCACCGCTTCAGCTGCGGCCAATCTGCGGCCGTGGTGACCGGCGTGAAGGCCGCGCGTGGCGCCTGGATCGCCACGCTGGATGGCGATGGCCAGAATGACCCTGCCGATATTCCGCGCATGCTCGAACGCGCCTTGGCGCATGGCGGGGCGCTGCTGGTGGCCGGGCATCGGGTGACGCGGCGCGACACCATGACCAAGCGCATCACCAGCCGTTACGCCAACCGCTTTCGCGCCTGGCTGCTGCGCGATGCCACGCCGGATACTGGCTGCGGGTTGAAGGTGTTTCCCCGCGCGCTGTTTTTGGAATTGCCGCATTTTGACCATATGCACCGCTATCTTCCGGCGCTGGTGCTGCGCCAGGGTGGTGAGGTGGTGAGCGAGCCGGTGAATCATCGCCCCCGCACCCGTGGGGTTTCCAATTACGGTACGATTGACCGGCTGATGGTGGCTTTTCTGGATCTGGTGGGGGTTGCCTGGTTGCAGCGGCGCTGGAAACGCCCGGTGGTGGAGTGAACGCCACCGCCCGGAGCCTCGCCAAGCTGGCCGTGCTGGCGGCCGGGCTGGTGGCGGGTGGCTTTCTGCTGCGCGCGCTGGGGGCGGCGCCGGGGACGGATTGGGTGGATGCCTATGTCCGCGATGATGGGCTGCGCGGTGAGGTGGTGTTCATCCTTGCCGCCGCTTTGGCCACCGGGGTGGGCGTGCCGCGGCAAAGCGTTGCCTTTCTGGGCGGTTATGCCTTTGGCACGGTGGCGGGAACGGGGCTGGCTTTGCTGGCGCAATTGCTGGGTTGCGGCCTGGGGTTTCTTTGGGCCCGGGCGGTGGGCAGGGCCTGGGCGGAGCGGCGGCTGAATGGTCGCTTTGGGCCCCGGCTGCGGCCGCTGGTGGAGACGCTGCGGCACAACCCGTTTTCCTCGGCCCTGGCGCTGCGGCTGCTGCCGGTGGGCAATAATCTGGCGCTGAACCTGTTGGCGGGGCTTTCCGGCATTGCGCTTTGGCCGTTTTTGGCCGCTTCGGCGCTGGGGTATTTGCCGCAGACGATCATCTTCGCGCTGCTGGGCAAGGGCGTGCGGGTGGATGGCACCTGGCAGATGGTGTTGGCGGCGGGGCTTTTGGCGGTTTCGGTGGGGTTGGGGCTTTGGTTGCTTCGGCGGCAGAGGGCGGGGGTTTAGGCTGCGCTGCCGGCGGCCCAGCCCGAGGCCCATGCCCATTGGAAATTAAAGCCGCCGAGCCAGCCGGTGACGTCCACCGCCTCGCCAATGGCGAAGAGGCCGGGGGTGTTGCGGGCCTGACAGTCGCGGGCATGCAGGTCATGGGTGGAAATGCCGCCCAGGGTGACCTCGGCCTTGGCATAGCCTTCGCTGCCCATGGGGGTGAGGCGCCAATGCTTGGTGATTTCGGCCAGTGCGGCCAAAGCGCGGTCGGGCATGTCGCCCAGGGGGCGGGCTTGGGGCAGATGGCGTTCGGCCAGGGCCTGGGCGAGGCGGGCGGGGAAGAGGCTGGCGAGTGCGGTGCGGGGCTCGGCGCGCGGCCGCTCGCGCTTGGCGGCCAGCAGGGCGGCGGCGCCATCCTGGCCGGGCAGCAGGTTCAGCGCGATGGCCTCGCCTTGCCGCCAATAGGAGGAAATCTGCAGGATTGCGGGGCCGGAGAGGCCGCGATGGGTGAAGAGCATGCCCTCCTCAAAGCGCCGCTTGCCGGCGCTGGCCACCACCGGCAGCGAGACCCCGGCGAGGGGTTGCATCAGCGCCAGATCATCGGCGCCGAAGGTGAGCGGCACGAGGCCGGGGCGGGTTTCCTCCAGGCTGAGGCCGAATTGCCGGGCGATGCGATGGGCGAGGTTGGTGGCGCCCATTTTCGGGATGGAGAGGCCGCCGCTGGCCAGGACCAGGCTCTCGCAGGCGATGTTTTCGCGCGAGGTGGCGATGCGAAAGCCGGGGCCTTGGGTTATCTCGGTGATGTCGCGGTTCAGGCGGATTTCGACGCCTGCCGCGGCGCATTCGGCCAGCAGCATGGCCAGGATGTCGCGGGCCGAGCCGTCGCAAAACAATTGCCCCAGGGTTTTCTCGTGGAAGGCGATGCCGTGGAGCCGGACCAGGGCGACGAAATCCGCCGGGCGGAAGCCGGCCAGGGCGCTTTTGGCGAAATGCGGGTTGGCGGAGATGAAATTCTCCGCCGTGCAATGGAGATTGGTGAAGTTGCAGCGGCCGCCGCCGGAGATGAGGATTTTCTTGCCCGGGGCCTCGGCATGGTCGAGCACGAGGACGCGCCGACCCCGCCCGCCCGCCCGCATGGCGCAGAATAAGCCGGCGGCGCCGGCGCCCAGCACCACGACATCGAAGTGTTCCATGCCGCGATGTGCCACATGAGCGGACCGGTGGTTAGCCCGCCTTTAGCAACCGGGCGGCGCTGAGGGCGAAATAGCTCAGCACACCGTTGCAGCCGGCGCGGCGGAACGCCATCAGCGCCTCCATCATGGCGCGGTCATGATCCAGCCAGCCGCGCTCCACCGCTGCCATGATCATCGAATATTCGCCGCTGACCTGATAGGCATAGGTCGGCAGGCCGAATTCCTTCTTCACCCGCCAGACAATGTCCAGATAGGGCAGGCCGGGTTTGACCATGACCATATCGGCGCCCTCGGCGACGTCGAGTGCGACCTCGCGCAGCGCCTCATCGGTATTGGCGGGGTCCATCTGGTAGGTTTTCTTGTCGCCGCGCAGGGCGGCATTGCTGCCCACCGCATCGCGGAAGGGCGCGTAGAAGCCCGAGGCGTATTTGGCGGCATAGCTCATGATGCGGGTGTGAATCAGCCCCGCATCATCCAGCGCCTCGCGGATGGAGCCGATACGGCCATCCATCATGTCGGAGGGGGCGACCACATCGACGCCGGCCTCGGCCATCAGCCTGGCCTGCTGGCAAAGGATATGGACTGTGTCCTCGTTGTGGACGTAATCGTCGCGCAGCACGCCGTCATGGCCATGGCTGGTATAGGTATCGAGCGCCACATCGCCGATCAGGCCGAGGCCGGGATGGGCGGCTTTGAGCGCCCGGGCGGCGCGGCACATCAGGTTTTCGGGGTTGAGCGCGCCGGTGCCTTCCTCGTCGCGCTGTTCGGCCGGGGTATAGGGGAAGAGGGCGACGGCGGGGATGCCCAGCTCCACCGCCTCGGCCACATGCTCGGCCGCGCGGTCCACCGAGACGCGAAAGACGCCTGGCATGCTCTCCACCGGCACCTTCTGGTTTTCGCCGGAGGTGAGGAAGATCGGCCAGATCAGGTTGCCCGGGGTGAGGGTATTCTCGGCCACCAATTTGCGGGTCCAGGCATCGCGGCGATTGCGCCGCATGCGGGTGGCGGGGAAGGAGGCGGGGAAGTTCATCGGCTGCCTTTCAGTTCGTTCGGTTCAGGCGTCCAGCGCCTGGGCGAGATCGGCGATGATATCGTCGATATGCTCAATGCCGATGGAGAGGCGGACATAGCCCGGGGTGACGCCTGACATCGCCTGCTCCTCCGCCGTCAACTGGCTATGGGTGGTGGTGGCAGGGTGGATGGCGAGGCTGCGGGCATCGCCGATATTGGCGACGTGGTAGAACATTTTCAGCGCTTCGATGAAGGTTTTGCCGGCCTCGGCGCCCGCCTTGAGTTCAAAGCCCATGAGCGAGCCGAAGCCGCCCTTGAGGATGGCGGCGCGGCGGGCGGCCTCACCGGTGAAGAGGCTGGGATGGGTGACGCTGGCCACTTTCGGGTGGCCGGCGAGGTAGGCGGCCACCTTCGTCGCGTTTTCGCAATGGCGCTCCATGCGCAGCGGCAGCGTCTCCAGCCCTTGGAGGAACATGAAGGCGTTGAAGGGCGCCATGGGCGCGCCGAGGTCGCGCAGCAGGCAGGTGCGCATGCGGATGATATAGGCGATGGGGCCGAGCGGCTTGACCGCCTGGGTCCAGACCGCGCCGTGATAGGAGGGGTCGGGCTTGTTGAGGGTGGGGAAGCGGTCGCCCCATTTTTCCCAATCGAAATTGCCGCCATCAACCACGATGCCACCGATGGAGGTGCCATGGCCGCCGATCCATTTGGTGGTGGAATGCATCACCACCGCGGCACCGAGGGTGAGGGGCTTGCAGATCACCGGGGCTGCGGTGTTGTCCATGATGAGCGGCAGGCCGATCTCGCGGCCGATCGCCGCCACCTCGGCGATGGGGAAGACCTGCAGCTTGGGGTTGGGCAGGGTTTCGGCATAGTAGCAGCGGGTGCGGGCATCGGTGGCGCGGCGGAAATTTTCTGGGTCTGCGGGGTCGGCGAAGCGGACTTCGATGCCGAATTGCTTGAGCGTATTGGCGAAGAGGTTCCAGGTGCCGCCATAGAGATCGGTGGAGGAGACGATGTTGTCGCCTGCCTCGCAGAGGTTGAGCACGCAAAACGCGGTTGCCGCCTGGCCGGAGCCCACGGCGAGGGCGGCCACACCGCCCTCGAGCTGGGCGATGCGGGTTTCCAGCGCATCGCAGGTCGGGTTCATGATGCGCGAGTAGATATTGCCCATCTCGGCCAGGCCGAAGAGGCGGGCGGCGTGGCCGGTGTCCTGAAACTGGAAGGAGGTGGTCTGGTGGATGGGCACCGCCACGCTGCCGGTATTGGGATCGGCGCGATGTGATCCGCCATGCAGGGCGATGGTCTCGGCATTGGTGTAGGACATGGTGAGGCCTCCTCTGTGTTGGGAGGCAGCCTGCCACCCCGGCGCGGCGGGGGGAAGCGGGTTGGCAGGGTGGAGCGGTGGGTGCAGGGTTTTGCCATGCGCGCCCTCATTGCCCTTCTCATCCTGGCTCTTCCGGCCTGCGCCAGCGGCCAGCAGAGCATTACCATAGCTGGGCCTGAGGGGCTGGGGTTGCAGGCTGAGTTGTTCCTGCCCCAGGGGAGCGCAAGGGGGCCTGCGATCCTGGCGCTGCATGGCTGTGCGGGGTTCCGCCGGCGGGACGGCCAGATCACCAGGCTTTACCGGGCCTGGGCGGCGGAATTCACCACAAACGGCCAGGCCGTGCTGCTGCCCGACAGTTTTTCGTCACGCGGGCAGGGCGAGCAATGCACGGTGCGTGACAGCCAGATCCGCCCGGGGCGGGAGCGGCGGCAGGACGCGATTGCCGCGGCCACTTGGCTGGCGGCACAACCCTTCGCCGCCCCGGGAGGGGTGGTTGTCATGGGCTGGTCGCATGGCGGATCTACTGCGCTTGCAACCGCGGCGCAGCCCGAGGCGGCGCCTATCCGCGCCTATGTCGCGATGTATCCGGGCTGCTTTTTGGCCAATCGCTCCGCGGGTTGGCGCAGCAGCGCGCCCATGCTGTTGCTGATCGGCGAGGCGGATAATTGGACGCGGGCGGAGTATTGCCGGGAATTGGCCGGCCGCAATGGAGAGATGGTCACCTTCCGCAGCTATCCCGGAGCCCATCACGGCTTTGATGCGCCCGATACGCCCTTAACCGAACGCATGGGGCTGAACACCCCCACTGGCCGCGCCACCTATGGCACCGACCACGCGGCGCGGCGCGACGCGCTGGCCATGGTGAGGGCGTTTATCGCGGCCCAGCCACGCTGATCAAAACAGGCGCAAACCGCCGAGGAAAGTATTGGTGCGCGGGCGCTGGATGACCGGCGTATCGCCATCGGTCACCTCACGGCCCAGTGCGGCGTTTTCCCGCAGGCGCTGGGCCTCGCGATTGGGGTCCACCGGGGTTCCCGGTTCGCCGGTGTTGCGCCAGAACATCAGCCTCTCGGCCAGATTGCGGTCGGGCGCATTGAGGCGCAGGGCCTCATCATCAATGCGCTGGCGGATGTCAGCGGGTGCGGCGCGGCCTGTCGCGGCGAGCAGGGCCTGCTCGCCTGAGGAGGTGGCGCCGCCGCGCGCGTTCCGCCCACCCAGCAGCGCGCCGGGGGCCAGCGTGGCCTCCGCCTGCTCGCGCACGGAGATTTCCTGCGGCCGCTGCGCCCCGGGCCGGGGCGTGGGCAGGGTGCCGAGCGAGGGCGGCATGGAGAGCGGCGCGCGCGTGGTCACCTGGAATTCATCTGGTGCATCGCGGGTGAAGCCGAAGGTGCGCGCCGTATCGCTGCCGCAGGCGGCCAGCCAGAGCGGGGCGGACAGAACGACCAGGAGGGGAAGCCTGGAGGAGGGCGTGATGCTCATGGAGACTGCCTACTCTCGCCTTGCCGCCGAAACAAGGCATCGGCGACGAGGATGGCAACACCCACCACGATCCCTGCATCGGCGATGTTGAAGACATACCAATGCCAATCCCAGGCGGAGGCATCGACAAAATCCACCACCGCGCCGAAGCGGAAGCGGTCGATCACATTGCCGATGGCGCCGCCCACCACCATGCCCAGTGCGAGGCCCACCCAGATGGTCTCTGCCCGCCAGAGCCAGCGCAGCAGCACGCCGGCGATGATGGCGGCGAGGCCGGCCAGCATCCACTGATTCCAGGCGCTATCGCCGGACATGAGGCCAAAGGTGACGCCGCGATTCCACACCATGGTAAAGTCGAGCGCGAAGGGGCCGGCCTCAAGCAATTCCACGCTGCGGCGGGTGGGCAGGTCCAGCACCTCAAGAACCCACCATTTGCTCAGTTGGTCGAGCAGCAGGGTGAGCAGGGCCAGGAGCAGGCCGGGGCGGGTGGCGGGGCTCAAGCCACCACCGCCTCGCAGCGGCGGCAGAGGGTGGGGTGGGGGGTGGATTGGCCGACCTCCTCCAGCACCCGCCAGCAGCGGTCGCATTTTTGGCCCGGCGCCGGGGCGATGGTGACCGATGCGGCCTCAGCCTCGGCCAGGCTCAATGCGCTGGTGATGCTGATTTCCGCCCAGGCGGGGGCATCGAGCAGGTCCAGATCGGCCGTTGGCAGGGAGAGGGTGGCGGCGGCCTGCAGCGAGGAGCCGATCATGCCATCGCGCCGCGCGGCTTCGAGCGCCGTGGTCACCTCGCCGCGGATGGCGCGGATCCGTGCCCAGCGCGCCGCCAGCGCCTCATCGCGCCAGCCAGCCGGAATGGTGGGGAAGAGTTGCAAATGGACCGAGGCATCGTCGCCGGGGAAGCGGGCCAGCCAGGCCTCCTCGGCGGTGAAGCACAGCACCGGGGCCAGCCATGTGGTCAGGCAGCGATGCAGATGGTCCAGCACGGTGCGGGCGGCGCGGCGGCGGGGGCTGTCTGGCGCGTCGCAATACAGCGCGTCCTTGCGGATGTCGAAATAGAAGGCGCTGAGGTCGTTGTTGCAGAAGCCGTGCAGGTCGGGGATGACGCCGGTCCAGTCGTAATCCTTCACGGCCTGGCGGATGCGGGTATCGAGCTCGCTGAGGCGGTGCAGCACCCAGCGCTCCAATTCGGGCAATTCGGCGAGCGGCAGGGCCTCGGCTTCGGAAAAGCCTTCCAGCGAGCCGAGCAGCCAGCGCAGCGTGTTGCGGATGCGGCGGTAGATTTCGGCCTGTTGTTTGAGGATTTCCTTGCCGATGCGCAAATCCTGCGTGGTGTCGGAATTCATCACCCATAGGCGGAGGATATCGGCGCCGTAATCGCGCAGCACCTCCTGCGGTGCCGTCACATTGCCCATGGATTTGGACATTTTGCGGCCCTGCTCATCGAGCACGAAGCCATGGGTCAGGATGGCCTTGAAGGGGGCGATGCCGCGGCTGCCGATGCTCTCCAGCAGGGAGGAATGGAACCAGCCGCGATGCTGGTCCGAGCCTTCGAGGTAGAGATCGGCAGGGAAGGGCATGTTGCGGGGGCCGAGCACGAAGGCGTGGGTCGAGCCGCTTTCGAACCAGACATCGACAATGTCCATCACCTGCTCGTAATCGGCCGGGTTGCGGCCCTCGCCCAGGAAGCGGGCGGCGGCGGAGGGCTTGTACCAGGCATCGGCGCCTTCTTCGGTGAAGGCTTCGAGGATGCGGTCCAGCACCGCCTGGTCGCGCAGCGGCTGGCCGGTTGCCTTATCGACGAAGACGGCGATGGGCACGCCCCAGGCCCGTTGGCGGCTGATGCACCAATCGGGCCGGGTTTTGACCATGCCGCCGATGCGGTTGCGGCCGACATCGGGGACGAAATGGGTGGCATCAATGGCGGCCATCGCCTTGTCGCGGATGGCGTTGGCGTCATCCATGGCGATGAACCATTGCGGCGTGGCGCGGTAGATCACCGGTTTTTTCGAGCGCCAGGAATGCGGGTAGGAATGGGTGATGAAGCCCTTTCCGGCCAGGGTGCCGAGCGATTCGAGCACGGACCAGACTTTGTCATGCGCCTTGAAGACATGCAGGCCGGTGAAGCCGGGGGCCTGCACGGTGTAGGTGCCGTCATCGCCCACGCATTCGGGCACGGCGATGCCATGCGCCCGGGCGAGGGCGAAATCTTCCTCGCCATGGCTGGGGGCGATGTGGACGAAGCCGGTGCCGGCGTCATCGGTGACGTAGTCGCCATCGAGCAGGGGGGCTTCGTAGGTGTAGGCACCCTCGAAGCCGCGCAGGGGGGAGGCGCAGATGGCGCCGGCCAATTCGGCGCCGGGGAAAACCCGAACCAGCGTATGCGCGCCAATGCCGCAGGCGGCGGTGACATCGGGCAGCAGTTTGAGTGCCACCAGCAAGCGCGCGCCGGGTTTGACGAGCGAGCCCTCGGCCACGGCCTCGACATGGAGGAGCGCGTATTCGATGTCATTTTTATAGGCCAGGGCGCGGTTTGCCGGGATGGTCCAGGGCGTGGTGGTCCAGATCACCACATTCGCGCCCACCAGGTCCGAAGGCCCTTTGAGGATGGGGAAGAGCGCGTAGAGGATGGCGCTCTTATGGTCGTGGTATTCGATCTCGGCCTCGGCCAGCGCGGTTTTTTCCGTGGGGCTCCACATCACCGGGCGCAGGCCGCGATAGAGCGAGCCATTCATCAGGAAGCGGCCGATTTCGCCGGCGATGATGGCCTCGGAGGGGAAATCCATGGTGGCGTAGGGGTGGGCCCAATCGCCTTCCACGCCCAGGCGGCGGAACTCGTCGCGCTGGAATTCGAGCCATTTGCGGGCATAGGCGCGGCATTCGGCGCGGAAATCCAGCACCGGCACCGCGTCCTTATCCTGTTTGCGGGCGCGGTATTCTTCCTCGACCTTCCATTCGATGGGCAGGCCGTGGCAGTCCCAGCCGGGGACGTAATCGGCGTTGAAACCGGCCATCTGGGCGGCGCGGTTGATGACATCCTTGAGGATCTTGTTCAGCGCGTGGCCGATATGCAGCGGGCCATTGGCATAGGGCGGGCCGTCATGCAGCACGAAGGCGGGGCGGTCGCGCGCCGCCTCGCGCAGGCGTTCATACATGCCCATGGCTGCCCAGCGTTCCAGCATGGCGGGTTCACGCTTGGGCAGGTCGCCGCGCATGGGGAAGGGCGTGTTGGGCAGGAAGACCGTGCTGCGATAATCGCGGGCCTCGGGGGCGTCGTTCATGATGGGGTCCGTTGGGCGCATGGCCCGGAAGCGGTGGCGCGCGGTGCTGACCCGGCCTTCAGGCGAAGGCCGGGCGAGGAATTCGTCGAGGAATTCGTCGCGGAATTCGTGGGGCGTGACGCGCGAACATGGGGTGGCCATATGCGGCGCTGCCCCATGATGGTCAAGCGCTGGCCGCCTTTGGAGTTGGCTTGCGCTTGGCGGGCGTAATGGCCGCGTGCATTGCCGATGTTGGCTATTGCGCGCCTGTGTTGATCCTACGGCGGCAAGCCCCGCGCCGATTGACCGGGCGCTGGCCTAAGGTTGACGAGAGGCGGGCTGGCGGGGCCTCAGCCCGCCAATTCCGCCACGGCCGCGGCGACGGACATCGAGGCTGTCAGCCCCGGGCTTTCAATGCCAAAGAGGTTGATCAGGCAGGCTTGGCCGTGGGTGGCTGGGCCCTGGATGGTGAAATCCTGGCTGGCAATGGCCGGGGGGACGATTTTCGGCCTTATGCCGGAATAGCCGGGCTGCAGGGCACCATCGGGCAATTCGGGCCAATAGCGCCGGATGGCGGCGTAGAAGCCATCGCAGCGGCTGGGGTCCACATCGTAATTGATCTCATCGACCCATTGCACATCCGGGCCGAACCGCGCCTGGCCGCCCAGATCAATGGTGAGATGGGTGCCCAGGCCGCCGGCCACCGGCACCGGGTAGATCAGCCGCGAGAAGGGGTTTTTGCCCACCAGGGAGAAATAGCTGCCCTTGGCGTAATAGGCTTTCGGCGTGAGTTGGCTGGGCATGCCCTGGAGTTTTGCCGCCAGCTTGGGGGCATGCAGCCCCGCACTATTGACCAAAAGGCGGGCGCGCAGCGTCATCGGCTCGGCGCCGCCGACATCGATCACCGCGCCCTGATCGGTGAGCCGCCCACCCAGCACCGGGGCGTGGAACACCACCACGGTGCCGGCACTTTCGGCGTCGCCCTGTAGGGATACCATGTAGGAATGGCTGTCGATAATGCCGGTGGAGGGGCTGAGGAGGGCTGCGGTGCAGGCCAGGGCGGGCTCCATCGCCTGGGCCTCGGCCTGTGACAGATAGGTGAGGTCCGGCACGCCATTGGCCGCGGCGCGGGCCTGGATGGAGGCGAGTTTGCCGGCCTCATCCTCGCTGGTGGCGACGATCAGCTTGGTGCACTTCTCGTATGGCAGGCCGCGCTCGCTGCAATAGTCGTAGAGCAACTGCTTGCCGGCGACGCAGTGCTTCGCCATCAGGCTGCCGGCTGGGTAATATATCCCGGCATGTATGACCTCGGAATTGCGGGAACTTGTTTCGGTGCCGATGGCCTCGGCGGCCTCCAGCACAATCACCTCACGCCCGGCCATTGCCAGCGCTCTCGCCACGGCAAGCCCGACCACGCCGGCACCCACCACCACAACATCGACATCTTCCATGGCGGCAGCATAACCGCGAGACTGGGTGATGGAACAGGGAGGGGCTGCAGCATGGCTTTCATCGGCCAATCGGTCAGGCGCTTTGAGGATGCGCGGTTTCTCACCGGGCAGGGACGCTATGTGGCTGATCTGCCGGCGGAGGGGGCGGTGCATATGGTGGTGCTGCGCAGCCCGCATGCCCATGCGCGCATCACGCGCATTGATGCCACCCCCGCCCAGGCCTTTGTGCTGACTGCGGCCGCACTGGCCGAGGCGGGTATTGGCCCTCTGCCTTGCTCGGCGCAGATCGGCGTGCCGATTGCCATGGCCGCGCGCCCGGTGCTGGCCGAGGGGGTGGTGCGCTATGTCGGCCAGCCGGTGGCCTTTGTCTTTGCCGAAACCCCCGAGGCGGCGCGCGATGCGGCTGAGCGCATCATCGTCGAATACGAAACCCTGCCCGCCAATGCGGACCCGCTGGCGGCGTTTTCCGCGCCCGTGTTGCACCCGCAGGCGCCGCATAACCGCGCCTTTGACTGGCAGAAGGGCGATTTGGCGGCGGTGGAGGCGGGTTTTGCCGCGGCGGCTTACATCACCCGGCTGGCCATCACCAATCAGCGCGTGACCTGCGCGCCGATTGAGCCGCGCGCTGCCGTGGCCTTTCCGGATGGAAAGCTGGTCTGCAATGGCCAGGCGGTGCATGGCATGCGGCGGCAAATCGCCCAATGCATGGGGTTGGCCGAGGGCGACCTGCACCTCATCACCCCCGATGTGGGGGGCGGTTTTGGGGTGAAGAATGTGCCTTTCCCTGAGCATATCGGGCTGTTGCACGCCGCGAGGCTGCTGGGCCGGCCTACCCGCTGGGTTGGTGAGCAGGCGGAGGAATTTGCCGGCTCCGCCCATGGCCGGGGCATGCACAGCCAGGGGGCCATCGCGCTGGATGGGCAGGGGCGGATTTTGGCGCTGCGCGTGGATGGGGTTTCCGAGATGGGGGCTTATCTCTCACCGCATGGCCCGTCTTGCGCCACCAACGCGGCGGGCACCGCGCATGGCGGCGGCTATGCCATTGCCGCCATTCATGTGCGGATGCAGGGCGCCTATACCAACACCACCCCGCTGGAGGCCTATCGCGGGGCGGGCAAGCCTGAGGCCAACCACGTCATTGAAATGCTGATCGAGGCGGCGGCGCGCGAGCATGGTTTTGACCCGGTGGCGCTGCGGGCGAAGAATTTGGTGGCCTCGCACCCCTATGGCACCGCGATGGGCATGGTGATTGCCGATGGGCAATTTCCGAAGAATCTTGCTGCTGCTGAGGCCCTGGCCGACCGGGCCGGTTTTGCTGGCCGCCGGGCTGCGAGTGCGGCGCAGGGGCGGCTGCGGGGCCTGGGGCTGGCCTGCTTCATGGAAACCGCGCGCGGCGGCTTTGGCGAATGGGCCCGGGTGCGGCTGGATGCTGAGGGGCGGGTGGAATTGGCGCTGGGCAGCCATTCCAATGGCCAGGGGCATGAGACGAGTTTTTGCCAGATCGCGGCTGATCACCTCGGCCTGCCCATGGCGGATTTCAGCTATGTGCAGGGTGACACTTCACGCGTGTTGAAGGGCCAGGGCCATGGCGGGGCGCGCAGCCTGCATCAGGGTGGCCGCGCCTTGGTGGAGGCGATGGATGCGTTGATCGAGAAGGCCCGCCCGCGCGCGGCGCGGCTGTTGCAGGCCCAGAGCGTGGTCTTTGCCGAGGGTCATTTCCGCGCCCCGCATGGCGCGAGCCTGGCGCTGGCCGCGCTGGGGCCGCTGGAGGCCGAGGCGGAGCATGACAGCGCGCTGTGCACCTTTCCGCATGGCGCGCAGATCGCCGAGGTGGAGATCGACCCTGAGACCGGCGAAACCACGCTCACCCGCTACATCGCCTGCGATGATTATGGCGCGTTGGTGAACCCCATGCTGACCATCGGCCAGGTGCAGGGCGGGCTGGCCCAGGGCATTGGCCAGGCGCTGATGGAGCGCATCGCCTATGATGGCGATGGCCAATTGCTGAGCGCGACCTTCATGGATTACGCCCTGCCGCGGGCGGCGGATTTGCCGGATTTGCAGGTGCATTTGCAGCCTGGCTGCCCGGCCAGCGTCAACCCGCTGGGGGTAAAGGGCGTGGGGCAGGCGGGGGCCATCGCCGCACCCCAGGTGGTGATGGCGGCGGTGCTGGACGCGCTGGCGGGCCGCGGCGTGGGCTGGATCGATATGCCGGCGCGGCCGGAGGTGGTGTGGAAAGCGCTTGGCCAGGCCGGGGCAGGCTAACAGGTTGGGGGAAAACGCTGATGGCTGCGGAAAAGAGCGAAAGGGCTTTGCTCTCTCCCGCTCTCCCACCAAGTTCGACCTGTATGTCGACGATTATCCTGGACCTTTGAATAATGTTTACGTCAACAATTGAACGAAGGTGCAGGAAACTGAGTTTCCTGCTCGGGTGCTCGAGGGGCAAAGCCCCTCGATTCTGCCCTACCTCGCTATTCGTTGTTCCGCAGCCTGCTGACCGGTAAAGCGGCTCAGAATGGCTCGGCGCGGTCCTTGCGGAGCAGCAGGCGGAAGGCGGCGGGTTGTCGGTCTTGCCCTGTCACCGCATCGGCGAGCGCGTCCAGCCAGCCGGAAAACCAGGCTTTTCCCCAATCGCCGGTATGCGCCATGGGGTTTGCCAAGACGGATTGCCCCTCGGCAAAGGCGCGCCGGCCTGCCGCATAGGCATCATCGGTGACGAAATGATCATCGGGGTCGACATCTTCTGGCATGACGGTCTTGTGACATGTTCAGCGCGGCGATGCCACATCGGCCACCTCAGGCAGAGCTACTGGCCATGGAGATGTTATGTGTGGCATGAATTCGCGGTGACGCAGAAGACACGCCGCCTAGCATTGTTGGTACTGGGCTTGGCCCTGTCCCTTGGGGTGGCTGGTGCGATCTGGCATGCCACCATCGCCTGGGTACGCTTCAAGGAGCAAGAGGCCGTCTCGAGGTCCCTGTTGGAGGCCGATCTGGCTGCGGCGGCGGTGGAACAGCGCCTGTTGCGGCTGATTGACCAGGTTGAGGGCGTTTTCGACCTGATGGCCCATCGCCAGCGCAACCTGGCGCTGGAGGGGCGGGTGACGCCGGGGCTGAGCCCGGTTGAGGCCCATTTGCGCAGCCGGCAAATTGGCTTCAGCCATCTTGCCTTGGCTGATCTCGATGGCCGGCTGCTTTGGAGCGCTGACCCGGGCAGTGTCATGCCGCCCGGGCTTGTCGGCGAGAGCGCGTATTTTGGCGGGCCGGAGGCGGGCCAGCCAGGGCTCTTCATTGCTGGGCCGCTGCAAACGGCGGCGGATGCACCGCCGGTGCTGGTCTTCTCCCGCAGTTTGCGCGGCGATAATGGCGAGGTCATCGCTATTGGCCTGGCCTCGCTCGATGTGATGACGATCTCCTTGTGGATCAGCGATATGGCGGTTGGTCCGAAGACGGCGGCCTTTCTGCTGGGGCGTGATGGCACGGTATTG
>NZ_JBBARU010000034.1:20713-34002 GCF_040399605.1 Rhodovarius sp.
CGGTATTGACCTTCGCTTTGCTGATGGTGGGTTTGCTCTTCACCGCGCGCGCGCGCGACCGGGCGGCGCTGGACAGGGCGCGGGAGGAGCGATTGGCCACCATGAGCAATATTTCCCATGGCCAGCGCATGGAGGCCTTGGTGCAATTGGCCGGCGGGGTGGCGCATGACATCAATAATGTGCTGCAGGCCGTGCTGGGCGGCGCGCGTTTGATCGGCAAGCGCAGCGATGACCCTGACATGCGCCACTTGGCGCAGCGTGTGGGCGAGGCGGCAGAGCGCGGCGGGGCCGTCACCCGTCGGCTGCTCGCCTTCGCCCGGCGCGACAATTTGCAGGCCGAATCGCTGCCCGTGCAGCCGCTGCTGGAGGGGCTGCGGGATGTTCTGGCCCATACCTTGGGTGCGTCGGTGCATGTGCGGCTGACCATCGAGGCCAATATGCCGCCGCTGCTGGCTGACCGAGCACAGTTGGAGACAGTGATGGTTAATCTGGCCGTCAATGCCCGCGACGCGATGCAGCCGCTGGGCGGCAGGCTGGATATTGCGGCGGCGGGGGAGGTCGTGCCGGCGGAGGGTGCTATGGGGCTGCGGCCGGGCGGTTATGTGCGGCTCTCGGTGGGCGATACCGGCTGTGGGATGGATGCTGAGACCTTGCGCCGGGCCACCGAGCCGTTTTTCACCACCAAGGCAAAGGGCCATGGCACCGGGTTGGGCCTGGCGATGGTGCAGGGTTTTTGTGAGCAATCGGGGGGTATGCTGGATATCAGCAGCCTGCCGGGGCAGGGCACGCGGGTGAGCCTATGGCTGCCGCAGGCCCAGGCTTTGAGCCCGGCACAGCCCGACCTTGCCGCGCGTGGCCCGGCCAGTGCGCGGGCCTGCCGCCTCATGCTGGTTGATGACGAGCCGGAGGTGCTGGCCATTCTGGCAGAGGGGCTGCGGGAGCGTGGCCATGTGGTGGTGGAGGCGGGCGGTGGGCTGCAGGCGCTGGGTGCGCTGGCGGCCGATCCTGCCATCGAATTGCTGGTGACTGATCTGTCGATGCCCGGGATAGACGGGCTGACGCTGATTAGGGAGGCGTGGCGGCTGCGCCCGGGCCTGCCCGCGCTGCTCTTGACCGGCTTCTTGGCCCAGGCGGAGGATATGATGGAGAGCGCCGCCAAATCCGGCCCCATCGCGCTGCTGCGCAAGCCTTTGCCACCTGAAGTGCTCAATGATCGGATCAGCGCGCTGATGGCGTCGCAAAATCTGGATGTGTGATCGCGGTTTTGTGCTAGGAATGATCGGCACCTCGGGGGAGGTGGCGGCTTGATGGGCCTGCATGGGGGATATGCATGGCGGAGGATGTGACCCGAAGGGCCTTGTTGCCCATGGGTTTGGTGATGGCGTCGATGCTCGCGGGCTGCGGCGGCAGCGGGCCCGCGCGCACGCCACCGGTGGCGGGTGTGGCAGGCTATCAGGGTGCGGGCAGCATCTCCTGCGTGCCCTTTGCCCGCGCGCGCACCGGCATCGAATTGCGCGGCGATGCCTGGCAATGGTGGGATGCGGCGCATGGGCGCTACCAGCGTGGCCGCCGCCCGGCCGCGGGGCATGTGCTGGTGATGGGCCGCACCCGGCGCCTGCCGCAGGGCCATCTCTCAGTGGTGCGGCGGCAGGTGGCAGCGCGCGAAATCAGGGTTGATCATGCCAATTGGGCCGAGGCTGGCGGCCAGGGCCGTGGGCGGATCGCTGAGGACCAGCCGGTGATCGATGTCTCTGCAGGCAATGACTGGACGGCGGTGCGGGTCTGGTATCCGCCCATTCAGGATTATGGCCATACGGTTTTTGCCGCGCATGGGTTTATTTCGCCGCGCCTGGCTGCGGGGTGAGGCGGTGGCGGAGCGTTGAAAGCGGGCCCTGGAATACATCACGTGAAGAAATATTGGATCAGCACGGCTTTCTTTTCGCCGTTCCGCAGCTTGGGGCTTCCGATCAGGGGGGCGGCGCACTAGGTTCCGGGCATCCGCTTCTGGGACTCCCCTGGGGGCATCGGCCGGCCGCTTGCCGGGCGCATCAACATTCAAGGTCGAGGCTCCGCCATGGGTTCGTTCAGCATCTGGCATTGGTTGGTTGTGCTGCTGGTTGTTTTGCTGCTTTTCGGCGGCAACAAGATCAGCGGCCTGATGGGCGACCTGGCGAAGGGCATCAAGTCCTTCAAGGCGAACATCAAGGAAGATGAGAAGGACGCCGCGATGACGGCGGAGGCGGCGCCGCCGGCGGCCGGTACGGGTTCGATCCAGGGCCCGCAGGCAGCGGCCACCACCACCGCCGCGCAGCCGGCCGGCACCACCCGCCCGGCCGCCTGAGGCCGCCATGGGCGTGGCGGCCGCGGGCCCCCACCTTGGGTCCATCCCGGGTGATGTCGCGGCGGCGATTATCGAGGCTGGGCGGCGGATGGATAGCCGGGGCTGGGTTCCAGCCACCGCCGGCAATTTTTCCATGCGCCTCGAGGCTGGGCGCATTGCCATCACGCGATCGGGTTTCCACAAGGGGTTTCTCACTGCCGAGAGCCTGATGGTGGTGGATGGCGATGGCCGGCCTGAGGAGAGCAATGCCCGCCCCTCGGCTGAAACTGGGCTGCATTGCGGTATTTATCAGCGCTTTGCCGATGCCGGGGCGGCGCTGCATGGTCATTCCGTGCCCTGCACCGTGCTCTCGCGCCTGGCGGGGCCGAACCTCATGCTCTCGGGCTATGAATTGCTGAAGGCCTTTCCCGGCCTGCCCAGCCATGCGGCCAGCATCGCCTTGCCGGTCATTGATAATGACCAGGATATTGCCCGGATGCAGCGCGGCCTGGATGCGCTTTGGGCAGGGCAGGCATCGCCGCTGCCGGGCTACCTCATCCGCGGCCATGGCATTTATGTTTGGGGCCGGGACATGCCGCAGGCGATGCTGCGGCTGGAGGCCCTGGAATTCATGCTGCAATGCGAATTGGAACAAAGGAGGCTGCGATGAGCCTGTTGACCGTCCGCCACGCCACGACTGGCGCTGAAGAACTGCGCACCGATGATGCAGCCCAGATTGCCCAGGTGCTGGGCGGCATTGGCGTGCGCTTCGAGCGCTGGGGGGTGACACCCCTGCCCGCGGGCGCTGATGCCGATACCGTGATGGCTGCCTACAGGCCGCGGCTCGACAGTTTCATGGGCGAGACCGGTGCGGGCACCGCCGATGTCATCAAGCTCGACCCTTCGCACCCGATGAAGGATGCGATGCGGCAGAAATTTCTGAGTGAGCATACCCATACCGAGGATGAGGTGCGCTTCTTCCATGAGGGTGCGGGCAATTTCGTCCTCCATATTGGTGGGCGGATTTATGATGCCCATTGCACCGCGGGCGATCTGATCTCAGTGCCGGCCAATGCCACCCACTGGTTCGATGCGGGCACCGAGCCCAACTTCACCGTGCTGCGGGTTTTCACCGACACCACGGGCTGGACGCCGCATTACACCGGCTCTGACCTCGCCGAGCGCTTCCCCGCGATCACGGCGTGATGGCGCCTCGGCTGGTCCTCACCGATATCGAGGGCACCACGACGGCGATTGCCTTTGTCCATCGCACGCTGTTTCCCTTCATTGCCCAGGCGCTAGAGGAATTCATCGCCCTGCATCAGGGCGTGGCGGAGGTGGCGGCGGTGCTTGATGATGTGCGCGCCGCCGCACCGGGCCAGCCGCCATTGGACACGCTGCGGGGCTGGATGGCAGTGGATGCCAAGGTCACGCCGCTCAAGGCGTTGCAGGGCATTATGTGGCGCCAGGGCTATGCCGATGGCAGGCTGCGTGGGCATCTGTGGCCCGATGTGGCGCCGGCCCTGCGGGCCTGGCATGCGGCCGGCACGCGGCTTGCCGTCTATTCCTCGGGCAGCGAGGAGGCGCAGCGCCTGCTTTTCGGCTTTTCCGAGGCGGGCGATCTGGCGCCGCTCTTCGAAGGGTTTTTCGACACCCGCATGGGAACGAAGCGCGAGGTGGCGAGTTATGCCGCCATTGCCAGCGCCCTCGCCTTGCCGCCGGGGGATATTCTCTTCCTCTCCGATGTGGCCGAGGAGTTGGATGCCGCAGCCGCGGCCGGGATGGCCTGCTGCCAATTGGTGCGGCCCGAGGATGGCACGCAGCCCAGCCCGCGCCATCGCCAGGCGCGCGACTTTGCCGCGGTGGCGCGTGACTTCGCAATGCAACCGCCGGCTGGGTGACATTGCGGCGCAACCCGGTCTAGAAGCGCTCTGCTGCCGCGCGGAGCTGCCAGATGATCCAGGCCTATAGTATTGAAAACGGGCACATGGTGCTGCGCGAGGGCCTGCCCACGGAGGCGGAGCTGCGCGCTGCCGTCTGGATCGACCTGCTGCACCCGACCATGGCCGAGGAACATGCGGTGCAGACCGCCCTGCGGGTTGAGGTGCCCACGCGTGAGGAAATGCAGGAGATCGAAAGCTCCTCGCGGCTTTATAAGGAGGGGGATGACCTCTTCCTCACCGCGAATTTTCTCTATGGCATGGATGTGGGCGAATTCGGCTCCACCGCCATCACTTTCGTGCTGACCAATACCACCTTGATCACCGTGCGCTATGCCACGCCCAAGGCCTTCCCCACCTTCGCCGCGCGCTGCCAGAAGGCGCCGATGATGCTGCACAGCCCCGATGGTGTGATGCTGCATCTCTTCGAGCAGATCGTGGACCGGCTGGCCGATATTTTGGAGCGCATCGGCGGCGATATGGACCGTGCCAGCACGAAATCCTTTCAGGCTGCGCGCGGTGACATGAAGGTCAATCAGCGCAGTGCTGCGCTGAAGGATGTGCTGATCACGCTCGGCCAGGTGGGGGAGGTGACGACCCGCGCCTCGGAGACGCTGCTCGGCCTCAACCGCATTCTCACCTTTGTCGGCGCCGAGAAGAGCATCGCCATCCGCAAGGAGAATCAGGGCATCATCAAGACCCTGGTGCGCGATGTGCGCTCGCTGGTGGAACACGCGAATTTCCTCAATTCGCGCGCGACCTTCCTGCTTGATGCGGTGCTGGGCATCATCAATGTCGAGCAGAATGGCATTATCAAGACCTTCACGGTGGTCTCGGTGGCGCTGATGCCGCCCACGCTGATCGCCAGTGTCTATGGCATGAATTTCCAGCATATGCCCGAGCTGGAATGGATGATTGGCTATCCGCTGGCGATTGGGCTGATGATCTGCACAGGGGTGCTGCCGGTGCTGTATTTCAAGCAGAAGGGCTGGTTGTAGTAGGCTGCTGAACAACCAACTTCGAGCGACAATGGGATCGATGGGCTTTGCCCCACGAGCTGCCCGGCAGCGTCGAGATAGATGTCGATGAGTTTCCTGCATCTTCGATACATTATTGATTTGAGATGTTTGGTCCCGGCATTGAAGAGGAGAGCGTATTTCAGGCGAAAAGGCGGCCATAACCGGGCTGCGAATGCCGGATTCCAGCCACTTGCAGGGCATGCCACATCATCACCGAGGCGGCCGAGATAACGGGCTTGCCCAGATCATCCTCGAGCGTCTGCAGCACGCCGATGGTTGGCATTCCGGTGCCGCTCAGAAACACCGCCTGCGCATCGGGGTGGTTCACGCTGCGGGCGAGGGCATAGGCGCGCGCCTCACTCTCCTCGTAGATGTTGCGAACATTCGGCAAGGTGCCATGGCTGACCACAGTGATGCCATGCGCTTCCAGGTGCTGTTTGCCCTGCAAGGTCGTGGCTTCAGAATAGGGCGTGCCATAGGCGATGCGCGTAGAGCCGAGCGCGGCCAGGGCTGCCAGCGTGCTGCCGAAGGCGGTGATGAAGCGCGTGCCTGAGAGCGCCTCCATCTGCGCGACCAGCGCCGCCTCGCGTGCCTGGCCCAGCGTGTAGCTTGTGGCCGTATGCGCCAGCACGATCACCGCCGGCGAGAGCATCGCCAGCAGCTTCACCGCCTCCGGCACGCTGGCCGCCTGGCTGAGGTTGCGCGCCTCCTGGCCCGCATGGGTGCCGGCCGGCCCTGAAGCGCTGAGGCGGGTGAAATGCAGTGAGGCACCAGGAGGACAAAGCGCCTGCATCTCCGGCTCGACCGTGGGATTGCCCGGTGCCACCAAGAAGCCGATCCGCGCGCGCCAACCCTTCATCACTTTATCCTTTTATCCTGGTCTGTTTTTCGCATGGGCCGCGCCAGAGGCGAGCCGAATAATGGACCAGGCAGCCTGTCTGACTTATCAGGCTCCGCCACCTTGGCGGAAGGTGTCAACAACACCTGCGAGGATGGCACGGCACCCATCGGCGTCAGCCGGTTCCTTTCTCAACTGCGCGCAGAAGCGAGAAGGGATTGGGTTTGCAGCCTAACCCAGCCGAATATGCGCAGGTGCTGGCCGGAGCATTCCCTCTCGCGCCAGCCAATGGCCATCCATGGCCACAAAGCCCGCCTTTTCATACAACGTGCGGCAGAGGATATTCGCCTCCGTCGCCACCATCACCCCGCGCGCTGCGCCGTATTGCGCGACCAGCTCCGCCGCCAACAAGGCCATCGCGCAGGCCTCCACCTCCAGCCCCAGCACCCGGCAGCTCATCACATATTGCACAATGGCCGCACCCTCGATCAGCGCCAGGCCAACCAGGCCATATTGGGTGAAATGATCCGCCACCTCAAACGCCTCAATCCGCCCGCCGCCGGCCAGAAAGCCATGCATCGCCTCGGGTGACCAGCGCTGGCCGGTCGTATTGAATTGATTGGATTTATTTAACAATTCGAAGGCGCGCGAAAAGCGCGGATGGTCGGTGCTGGTGATGCGCAAGCGGGTCATCACCACCCCCAAGCCCTCCAGAAATTCCTCGCGCGGCATGAGCGCCCGCGCTGCCTCCCGCTTGCCCTGCGCCTGGATCATTGCCGTGCGCCGCCCGGCCTCCTCGGTGATGGCGGCCACCTGCAATTCCGGTGCCCAGAGTAAGATGCGGCGGAGGTAATAGAGATCCTGCCCCAGCAGCCGGATATCAGGATGCGCCGCCTGCACCGCCGCACGTTCCACCGGGTTGTCATCGATGAAAACCGCACTGCGCGCCAGCAGATTGCAGGCCTGCAGCACCGCAGCGACATTGGTCGGCTTAGGCTGCCAATTGATCTGGATGGCGGCGAATTCCTCCAAAGGCAGGCGGTCACCGATCACCTCGGGCCAGAGCCTGCGGATCGTCGCCTCATCATTGCGGCTGACAATGGCCAGCAGAATGCCCCGCCGCTTGAGCATGCTCAGCGCCTCGATCACGCCCAGCGGCCAGCCCTCGATCAGCGCCGGGTTGCCCACCCCCTCCTCGGCAATCACGCCGCGCCAGAGCGTGTCATCGAGGTCGATGATGACGAGTTTTACCCCATCCTGCTGGCGGATGGTTCGCAGCATGGCCGCCGCCTCGCTCCAGACGGCCATGATGAATTCGTCAGTCTTGATGGCGTGCATTTGCATGATCGAGGCCGGTGGATGCAGCCGGTTCTGGTCATGCGGGAAATCCCAGTCGCTGATGAACACATTGTGGCTGTTCATCGCGATGATGTCGTCCTGGATATGGCGGCGGCCAATGCTGGCGGCGATGCCATCAATATCCATGACATAGGTATTGGCCTGGGTGGCGGCGCGCTCGGCAATGACGGCATTGAGCCGGCCGACGAACCAGACGGGGTTGCGGGCATCATTCTGCGCCAGCAGCCTTCCCATGGAATTTTGCTGCGGCAGCATAAAATTGGCGATCAGGGTGGGCAGGCCATGCGCCACACCATAGCCGGTTGAGCCGTTGAGCATGTGCATCAGCCGCAATTCGGATTCGGCCAGCACCCGCTCAAACCCTGCCAGATCATCATGCCGCAGGTTAAAGAACATCGCCTCGGGCATCACGCTGCGCAGTGGCAGCACCACGAGTTGGAAGGCATATTCGCCAATCGGGTGCGGCGGCGCTGCCGGCAATTCGCCGACGAAATTATAGGGCAGATGGTCACAGCCAGCACCGGGGAAAATCCGCTCGCAAAAATGGCTGAGTGCCCCGGCAAAGCAGGAGCCCACAATCAGCACCCGGTTCACTTGCAAAGGGCTGCGGGCCAAATCCACCGGTGCGCGATAGCGGTGGTCATTATGGCGCTGCCAATGTGCCTGCTCCGATAGTGCGGTGCTCACGCCCGCTTGATCAT
This sequence comes from Rhodovarius sp., assembly GCF_040399605.1. Classification (NCBI taxonomy): domain Bacteria; kingdom Pseudomonadati; phylum Pseudomonadota; class Alphaproteobacteria; order Acetobacterales; family Roseomonadaceae; genus Rhodovarius; species Rhodovarius sp. Next base: position 28,891 of record NZ_JBBARU010000034.1, read on the forward strand.
CATGCTTCAGGCCGGTCGTCATGGCGGGCTCCCAGGGGCGCGGTACCGAGTCATTCCCCGGCATGGGATCCCAGACATCACCAATGGGCGATTTTGTCCACCACCGCGGAGGATGTGCGCCTCAACCGGGGCTGCTGGTGCCCGCGGTGGCCGCCAAAAGGCTCTCCACGGGGTCCCATAGCAGCGCCTGCTGCGTGATGGACAGCCCCGCCACCTCCACCTCACCCTGCGCCACGATGCGCCCGCCCAGCCGCTCATAGAACCAGCGCGAGGGATTATCCGCCAGCACCCAGACAAAGGCATTGCGGCAATGCAGTGCATGCAGATGCGCCGCCATGGCCCGCATCAGCCGCCGGCCAATGCCCCTCTCCCGCCAATCATCGAGCAAATAGAGCGTCTCCACCTCCGCCTCGGCGATTTCCGGCCGGCGCGAGCGGCCACCGGTGACGAAACCCACCACCAGCCCGCCCGGGGGGGTACGGGTTGGGGCGCGGGTGCCCTCGGGCATATCCTCCTCGCCCACCACCGCAACGAAAGCGGCATGGCCATTCTGCCGCCCGGCAATGCCGCGCTGATAGGAAGCCGCCTCACGCAGGGCGGAAAGATTGGCCAGATACCCTTCCGGCAGAATGCCAGCATAGGCGCTGCGCCACGCCGCCACATGCGCCAGGCCCATGCCATTGGCGTCCTGCGGCCGGGCGCGGCGGATATGGATCACGGCGCGGGGCTGGGCGGCGGGGCTTGCCGGCGCAGCACGGCGGCGAAGAAGCCATCGGTGCCATGGCGCGCCGGTGTCATGACCAAATGCGGCCCCTCACCCGGCGGGGCGCCAGGCAGCCCGGCCGATTCCCAGGCCTGGGCCAGCGGCAGAACACTAAAATCGGGGTGCTTCGTTAAAAAGCGGTCCACCTGTTGCTCATCCTCTTCGGGCAGCAATGAACAGGTAGCGTAGACCAAAAGCCCGCCTGGTCTCACCAAAACAGCGGCCGTGTCCAAAATGTCATGTTGCTTGGCCACAAGCTCTGCGAGGTCGGTCGCGCCGGTGCGATGGCGGGCATCGGGGTTGCGCCGCCAGGTGCCGGTGCCGGTGCAGGGCGCATCAACCAGCACCCGGTCAAAGGTGGCGGCGCGGCGCTTGGCCCATTTGTCACCAGGGTTGAAAAGATGCGTCTCGGCATTGTCCACGCCCGCGCGGGCCAGGCGGCGCGAGGCACCGGCCAGCCGTGGCGCTGAGACATCACAGGCGGTGATCCGGCCCTTATTGGCCATGTTCATCGCCATCGCCAGCGTCTTGCCGGCGGCCCCGGCGCAGAAATCCGCCACCCGCATGCCCGGCCTGGCATCGCAGAGGGCCGCGATCAACTGGCTGCCCTCATCCTGGATTTCGACCAGCCCCTCGGTATAGGCGCGCGCCGCGCCAATCGGCGTGCGGTTGGACAGCCTGAGGCCCCAAGGGGAGAAGAGGGTGGTCTCGGTCACAATCCCCTCACCCGCCAGCGCTGCCTGGGCGGTCTGGCGGTTGCCGCGCAACAGATTCACCCGCAGATCGACCGGCGCATGGCCTTGCATTGCCGCGGCCTCGGTGGCCAGTGCCTCGCCAAAGCGGGCGCGCAGGCCATCAATGGCCCAATCGGGCAGGTTCAGCGCGACACCTTGAGGCATATCGGGATGCAGCAGGGGTTGCCGGCGCAGGCTTTCGGCCAGCGCCTGCTCGGCGCGGTCCAGCGCCTGCGGGCCATAGAGGTCGGGCACGAAGAGGGTGGCCGGCGCGCGATTCTGCACCAGCGCCAGGAAGGCCAGCACCAAAAGGCGCGGCGAGGGCTCAACCCCGCCTCGCCGCAGCCACCAGACCAGGCGGGCATGCTCGCGCACCACGCCCCAGACGGTGTCGCTCACTTCGCGGCGGTCGCCGCCGCCGATATAGCGCCGGGCGCGGAAAAACTCGTGTGCAATGGCATCTGCCGGCCGGCGCGGCTGGGCGGTGAAGGCGGCCAGCAGGTCAATGGCGGCGGCGATACGGGCGGGAGGGGTCATGATTGGGTCTCCAGCAGCGTGCCATCGGCATCACCTAGGGCAGCGCTGCGGCGGGGCATCAGCCATCCTGCCGGTAATTTGGTGCCTCACGGGTGATCGCCACGTCATGAACATGGCTCTCCCGCAGGCCAGCACCGGTGATCCGGCGGAAACGGGTGTTGCGCTGCATGTCAGCGATGGTGGCGCTGCCAGTATAGCCCATGGCGGATTTCAACCCGCCGACCATTTGGTGGATCACCGCCCCCACCGGCCCCTTATAGCCCACCCGGCCTTCCACGCCCTCCGGCACCAGCTTGAGCGAATCCTGCACCTCGGCCTGGAAGTACCGGTCCGCCGAACCACGCGCCATGGCGCCCAGCGAGCCCATGCCGCGATAGGTCTTGTAGGAGCGGCCCTGATAGAGAAACACCTCGCCCGGCGCCTCATCGGTGCCGGCGAAGACGCTGCCCATCATCACGCAATCCGCCCCGGCGGCAATCGCCTTGGCGATATCGCCCGAAGAGCGCACGCCGCCATCGGCAATCGCTGGGACGCCATGTTCGCGCGCGGCGGCCGCTGCTTCCATCACCGCGGTCAATTGCGGCACGCCCACACCGGCCACGATGCGGGTGGTGCAGATCGAGCCAGGGCCAATGCCGATCTTCACCGCATCGGCCCCCGCATTGATCAGTGCCAAGGCACCTTCCGGGGTGGCGATGTTGCCGGCCACCACCTGCACCGCATTGGACAGGCGCTTGATGCGCTCCACTGCCTCCAGCACGCCGCCCGAATGACCATGCGCGGTATCCACCACGATCACATCGGCATCGGCGGCCACCAGCGCCTCGGCCCGGCGGAAGCCATCCTCGCCCACCCCCGTCGCCGCAGCCACCCGCAGCCGGCCTAGCGCATCTTTCACGGCGCCCGGAAAATTCGAGGCCTTGTCCATATCCTGCACCGTCACCAGACCGACGCAGCGGCCCTGCTCATCCACCACCAGCAGCTTTTCCAGCCGGTGCTTGTGCAGCAGATGGCGGGCGGCATCGGCTGTGATGCCCACTGGCGCGGTGACCAGGTTTTCGCGCGTCATCAATTCATAGACCCGCAGATTGGGGTCGGAGGCGAAGCGGGTATCGCGGTTGGTGACGATACCTACCAGGCGCCGGCTTTCGCGCTCCACCACCGGAAAGCCGGAGATACGGGTTTGCGCGGTGATGGCGCGCAACTCTGCCAGGGTCTGGTCGGGATGGACCATGACAGGGTTTACCACCATGCCCGATTCAAACCGCTTCACCCGGCGCACCTGCTCGGCCTGTTCCTCGACCGTCATGTTCTTGTGCACCACGCCGATGCCACCGGCCTGGGCCATGGCGATGGCCATGGGCGCCTCGGTCACCGTGTCCATCGCGGCGGCGATGAGGGGAATGTTGAGACCAATCTCACGGGTGAGCCGGGTGCGCGTATCCGTCGCATTCGGCAAAACTGTGGAATAGGCCGGCACCAGCAAAACATCGTCAAAGGCATAAGCCTCCGCGATCGTCATACGGTCCATCACTGAAGTATCCAACGCCATGGGAAGACCTTTCGGGTCAAGCAACCTTGGCGAACCCTGTTAGGCCCAAGCCTGCTGCGCCGCAAGCTTGGGTTTGTGACGCGCCGGCATGGCTGCTCAGCCCAGGGTGAAGGCCTCATGGATGGCCGATTGCACCATGCCGCCCAGCACCGCGCCGCCACCGGCGACATAAATCCAGTCGCCAATCGTCACCGCCGCCACGGCATGGCGCGGGGTTGGCATGGCGGCATGCGAGGCCCAGGTGTTCGTCGCCGGGTCATAGCTTTCCATCTGGCCAAACACCTTGGCATCTCGCGCCACGCCGCGCTCGATGATGCCGCCCTCGCCGCCCATCACGAAGAAGCGGTCGCGATAGATCACCATGCCATGGCCGGAGCGTGAGGTGGGCAGCGGCGCCAACTCCTCCCAGGTGTCGCGCGCGGGCAGATACACATGGTGCATATCGGTGTTGTACTGGAAGGTATTGAAGCGCCCGCCCACAACATGGATGCGGCCATTCCAGGTCACGCAGCCCACATGGTCGCGCGCGGCGGGCAGAGGGCGGCGGCGCGCCCAGCTATTGGCCACGGGGTCATACACCTCGTGCCAGCCGATTGAGGCGCGCTCATCGCCGGGGTCGGTCGCGCCGCCTATGAGATGGACGCGCCCTTCCAGAATCGTCGCCGCCGCCGCGCCGCGCGGGCGGGGCATGCGGGCAATCTCGCTCCAGCGGTCGGCCTGGATGTCATAGACGAAGGCGAAATCATCGCAGACGCGATTCTGTTCGATAAACCCGCCCATGGCATAGACGCGCCCCGCATCGGCCACCACCGCGACGTGATTGGCGCCGCGCGGCAGGGGCGCTGCATCGTACCACTGGTTGCTCTGGGGGTTGTAGATGGTGTGATAGGCGCGGTTGAAGCGCCCCTCGCCATAACCGCCCACCACATGCATCCGCCCACCCCAGGCGGTGGCCCAGGCCATTTCGCTGCGCGGAATGGGCATATCCGCCCGCGCCACCCAGCGGCCCGGCGCGCCGGCGGGGGCGGGCGAGGCGGTGACGCGCTGTGCCTCCTGCTGCGGGGTGATGTGATGCGGCGCACCGCCCTGAAAGACATTGGCAAAGGGCGCGGGCGAGGATGGCAGCGGCCGTAATGCGGGGACATGGTGCTGGTGCTGCTGCGCCAGGGCTGGGGCAGCCAGCATGGCGGCGGCGGCGGGCAGGATGTGGCGGCGGTTCATGGCGGGCTCCGGCGGATGAAGGGCAGGTTGGCGTCCCTTGGGAGGGCTCCACCCGCGCCGATCTGGTTTATCGGCCAGCTTCGCCGCCCGCGCAATTCTGTTGGTGCTTAGCTTCATCCTCTCCCGGGTTATTTCGGGTGACCCGGCGGAGAGCCTGTTTGCCAGCCCGCGCCGCCCTCGCTCAAGCGGGTGCCAGGCTTCTGCCGGTTTCACCCAGGCTGCGCCTTGGCCACCGGACAATGCCGGCAGGATGCGCCGGGGATGGAGGACGTGGCGGCCGGGCATGGTGTGGCGTGCCATCACCA
>NZ_JBBARU010000035.1:0-33171 GCF_040399605.1 Rhodovarius sp.
AAAGGTCCAGGAAAATCGTCGACATATATGTCGACCCTGGTGGGAGAGCGCGAGAAGGCAAAGCCCTTTCGCTCTTTTTTCCTACGCCCTCAGCGGATTTCACCGGCCTGTTAATCGACCGTAGCACCGATGGCGCGGATCACCGGCGCCCATTTCTCCGTCTCCTCGCGGATGAAGCGCGACAGCTCCTCGGGCGAGCTCGGCGCCGGCTCCACCCCGTGGCGGCGCAGATTGCCCGCCACTTCCGGGTCGGCCAGCGCCTCGCGCATCGCCGTATTCAGCCGCGCCACCACCGCGGGCGCCATGCCGCGCGGGCCCACCAGCGCATTCCAATTGGCCACCGCGTAGCCCGGCAGGGTTTCTGCTACCGCGGGCGTATGGGGCAGCAGCGGGCTGCGGCTGGGGGTCGGCGCGGCTAGGGCGCGCAGCCGCCCGCTCTCGATATGCGGCAGGGTGGTGCTGGCCGTGGCGCAGGAAAAATCCACCTTGCCGGAAATGATATCGGCAATCAGCGCGCCGCCGCCGCGATAACTCACCTGGATGGTCTGAATACCCGCCATGGAATCGAGCAGGCAGCCCGCCAGATGCCCGGTGCCGCCCACGCCGGAATGACCATTGCTCAGCGTATCCGGCCGCGCCCGCGCCGCCGCCAGCAGGCCAGTGAAATCAGCAAAGGGCTTGTCCGGGGCGCAGACGAAGAGGTTGAGGATATCGCCGGCTAGGCTGATCGGCGAGAAATCCACCCGCGGGTCAAAGCCCAGATTACGGAACAGCGTGGGGTTCAGCGCCAGGGCGGCGATGGTGCCCATCAGCAGCGTATGGCCATCAGGGGGTGCGCGCAGCACCATCTCGCTGGCCAGATTGCCCGAGGCGCCGGGCTTGTTCTCCACAACCACCGGCTGGCCGAGTGAGGCCTGCAGCCGGGCCGTCATTGCCCGGATGGTGATATCCGTGCCGCCGCCGGCGGAGAAGCCAACGACAATGCGAATGGGCCGCGAGGGTGCCCATTGCGCCCCGGCCAGCCCGGGCGCTGCGAGCCCCGCCAGCAGCGCCCTCCGCCGCATCAGACGATCTGCCTGGCTTGGTAATCGGCAATCTGCTCAGCGCTATAACCCGCCTCGGCCAGGATTGCCGCACTGTGCTCGCCAATCGCCGGCGGGTGGGAGGTGATGGCAGAGGCGGTGCGCGAGAGGGTGAAGGGCTGGCCGAGATAGGTGGTCTCACCCAGCGCCTGGGCGATGCCCAGATGCTTCACCTGCGCATCCGCGAAGACCTGCTGCATATTGTTGATCGGCCCGCAGGGCACGCCGGCCTCGTTCATCGTCTCCACCCAATACGCGGTGGTGTTGGTGCGCGTCGCCTCGTCGATCAGCGCATTGAGCGCGTGGCGGTTCTTCGAGCGTGCGCTGGAGGTGGCGAAGCGCTCATCCTCCAGCCATTCCGGGTGGCCCATCACCTTGACGAAGCGGGAATAGATCGCCTGGCCGGTGGCGGCGATGTTCATCGCGCCATCGGCGGTGGTGAAGACGCCGGTGGGGATGGAGGTCGGGTGGTCATTGCCGGCCTGCTTAGGGATATCGCCGGCCATTAGCCAGCGCGCCGCCTGGAAATCCAGCATGAAGGCCTGGGCCTGCAACAGGCTGGTCTGCACCCATTGCCCCTGGCCGGAGGTTTCCCGCTCCAGCAGCGCGGTGAGAATGCCCATGGCGGCAAATAGCCCCGCGCAGAGATCGGCCACCGGAATGCCCACCCGCATCGGGCCCTTGCCAGGCTCGCCGGTGATGGACATCAGCCCACCCATGCCCTGGGCGATCTGGTCAAAGCCCGGCCGGCCGGCATAGGGCCCATCCTGGCCAAAGCCGGAGATCGAGGCATAGACCAGCTTGGGATTGATGGCGGAAAGCGCGGCATAATCCACGCCCAGCCGGTGCTTCACATCCGGGCGGTAATTTTCCACCACCACATCGGCGTTCTCGACCAGCTTCTTGAAGATGGCCACGCCCTCGGGCGATTTGAGGTTCAGCGTCAGGCCGCGCTTGTTGCGGTGCAGGTTCTGGAAATCCGGGCCCATGCGCGGGCCGCCCATCGGGTCGCCCGCATCCAGCCCCTCGGGCATTTCCACCTTGATCACATCGGCCCCCCAATCGGCCAATTGCCGCACGCAGGTGGGGCCCGCGCGCACGCGGGTGAGATCGAGAACCTTGAAACGCGACAATGCCGGCATGGCAGAACTCCTTGGGTGATTCGCGCCACGCTAACCCGGCTTGGCCTCATGTCCAGCCGGGGGCTTGCGCAGAGGCCCCATGCCGTCCCAAATCATCACCATGATCGATCCCTTTGGCAGGCACATCAGCTATCTGCGCGTCTCCGTGACGGATCGCTGTGACCTGCGTTGCGTCTATTGCATGGCCGAGGACATGACTTTCCTGCCCAAGGCCGAGGTTTTGACGCTGGAGGAGCTGGAACGCCTCTGCGGTGCCTTCATCACCATGGGCGTGAAGAAAATCCGCCTGACCGGGGGTGAGCCGCTGGTGCGGCGCAATGTCATGTCGCTGGTCGAGGCGCTGGGCCGGCGCATCGGCCCCGCCGGGCTCGAGGAACTCACCCTCACCACCAATGGCACCCAATTGGCAAAACACGCCGAGGGCCTGGTTCGCGCCGGGGTCAAGCGGGTCAATGTCAGCATGGACACGCTGGACCCCGAGGGTTTTCGCGCCGCCACACGCTGGGGCGATCTGGCCCAGGTGCAGGATGGCATCATGGCCGCCAAAGCCGCCGGCCTGCGGATCAAGATCAACGCCGTCGCCCTGCGTGGCCTCAATGAGCATGAATTTGACCGCATGGTGGAATGGTGCGGCCGCCATGGCTTTGACCTCTGCCTGATCGAAACCATGCCGATGGGCGAGGTGGCGGAGGACAGGACCGACCGTTACCTCTCGCTCGATGTGGTGCGCGCCCGGCTGCGGCTGAATTGGAGCCTGAGCGAAAGCGGCTACGCCACTGGCGGCCCGGCGCGGTATTTTGATGTGGCCGAGACCGGCACGCGCATCGGCTTCATCACCCCGCTCAGCCATAATTTCTGCGAGAGTTGCAACCGCGTGCGGCTGACCTGCACCGGCACGCTCTATATGTGCCTGGGCCAGGAGGATGCGGCCGATCTTCGCCCGGTGCTGCGCGCTGGCCTTGATGATGTGGCGCTGCAAGCCGCCATCCGTGAGGCAATCAGCCGCAAGCCGAAGGGACATGATTTCGTCATCGAGCGCGCCCGCCCTGCCGCGGTGGCCCGCCATATGAGTGTGACCGGCGGATGAACCCAGAAGCTATCATTGCCGCGCTGACCATCCCCGGCCTGCCGGGCTGGACCGGCCTCCTGGCCGCGTTGGCGCTGGCCTTGCTGATATTGTGTTTCCTGGTGATGCCGTTTTCGGTCTTTGGCGTGAAATCACGGCTGGAATCGATCGAAGCGCAGCTTGATGAGGCGCAGGCCGAATTGCGCGCCATCTCCGCCCGCCTGGCCGATGGCCCCCGCCGGCCGCTGATCATGGATGATCTGGACATGCCAAGCGCGCCGCGGGCGAGTGAGAGCCGAACCCCCAGCACAGGCCGCACCGAGCCGCGGATCAACTGGCCGCGCGAGCCGCGCTGAGGCGGGGATCGCGGTTGGTGGGGAAGGCAAAGAACGAGAGAGCTTTGCCCTCTTGAAGTTTCTTCAGGGCATCATCCGTTCAAACGGAATTGTTTGAACGGATGATGCTCGACAAACAAAGGCTTAGAGCCTGTGCGTTCAGCCGAGGCGAAGGAAACAGGCGCTAGCCTTAACCTGGCGCAGCGGTTGCCACGGCCAGCCCGACATATCAAAAGCGAGCTGACCCATGTATGATGAATTCGGCTTTCCACGCGACGCTGACTCAGACTACGCAGCGCCCATCCTTGCGACTTTCGTATACTGTAGCCGTGCCGCCGAAGGCGTCGACGCCGCCGTGGTCGAGCGCATCATCGAGTGGTCTAAAAGCAGCAATGCTGCCCGCGAGATCACCGGGGTGTTGGTTTTCGGCAGCGGCGTCTTCTTCCAATGGATCGAGGGCCCGCCCGGTCAGGTGGAGAAGCTGGCCGCGAGCCTGCATGGCGATCCGCGCCATCACGATATCGTCACGCTGGAGCAGAGCGTGGAGAAGCGCGCACGTCTGTATCCCAATTGGGAGATGGAGCTTGTCAGCGCTGACGACATCCGCGCGGTGCTGCACGAAGCGCTCGAGAGCGCCGAAGACGAAAACAACATCGAAGCATTGAAGCGTATTCTTGCGCAGCTTGATGCGGGTCCCCTGGAAACGCTCCACCCTTCTGCCAAGACGCAGTAGAACACCGGATAAACCCAGCCGATGGCTCGCTCGCGTGGATGATTCACGAGCCCATCGGCATCTTTATTTCGCCGGCAAGACACTCGACCAGCGATTATGGACGCTTGCGCCAACGCGGGCGAGGATGTGCTCAACGAAGTTGCGGCGGCCGCGGTGTCTCAGCGACCTGCGAGGATGACTTCAATTTCTGCTGCCCTTCGCCCTCCGCGTGATCGGCGCGCGGTGCTGGTTTATCGGCGCGAAGGCGTATAGCCTGCGCGCTGGCCGGAACCAACCGGCCAGGGAGGATAACATGAACCGTCGCCATCTGGCGGCGCTGGGTGGCGCCGCCATCCTCGTCGCGACCAAGCCTGCCGCAGCGCAATCCGCCGATGAACGCGCTGTCGCCGCCGCCGTTGAGGCGCTGACGCGCGCCATGCTCAACCCCGAGCGCGCGGCGCTTGAGGCACTGGCGCATGATGCGCTGAGCTATGGCCATTCGGCCGGGCGCATCGAGACGAAGGAGCAGTTCGTGGCCGTCCTCGTCGAGCGTCGCAATCCCTTCGGCGAGATCACGATCTCCAACCAGACGATCTCGGTCGTGGGCGAGGATGCGATCGTGCGGCACAGCTTCGTGGGCCACACCACGGGCGGCGGAAAGATCACGCCGGTGAATATTGGCGTGCTTCAGATGTGGAAGAAGCAAGGCACGACTTGGCGCCTGCTGGCGCGCCAGGCCTTCCGCCTCTGATCTGACGGGGTTCTGGTGGGCAGGCCACTCGGCCGCCCGCAACAACGCCGTCTCGCCTTAGAGCCTGTTCCCTTCGCCTGGGCTCACTGCACAGGCTCTAAGCTTCTGTTTGTCTAGCATTTTTATCAGCTCAAACGATTCGGTTTGAACGGATGATGCTCTGGCTCTCTGGTTCCAGCATCGCTGCTTTCAATAAGCGCGATTGCGTTTGGGCGCAGCCTTGCCCAAAAATGCATAGGATCCAATTGTATGTCACCCCCTTTTTGCGATGCCTGGGTTAACCTCGGTTGATACCCTGGGAGCCCGGCACGACTGCAGCTGTGATACAAGCTCCGCGCTCTCACGCTCTCCCCTTGCAAAGCCGCAAGGCGCGACAGTGCCCCAAAAAAATACTCCCAAAAGTTGCGACTTCACGATTCATGCATCTTTGACGCGCAATTTTACTTGCGCGAATCCTGAGCGCTATGCCTAACCTCCAGTTGTAGATTGAGGTTTGGATATGCTCTGCTCCCCTACCTCCCCGGCCATGACGGCCTTTCCGGCTGCGCAGCCAGGCGTGGCACCGCTCGGCATGGCAGTGCCGGCTGCCCAACATCGCAGGGTGTTTCTTTCCCCGCCGCATCTCGCCGGTGGTGAATTGGATGCGCTGCAGGCCATGTTGGATTCCGGCTGGGTCGCGCCCGCCGGGCCGGTTCCCATCGCCTTCGAACAAGCCATCGCCCGCGCCATCGGCATCCCTCATGTCGCCGCCGTCACCTCCGGCACGGCGGCGCTGCATCTGGGCTTTCAGTTGCTCGGCGTCTGCCCCGGCGATGAGGTCTGGACCAGCGCGCTCACCTTCGTCGCCTCCATCGGCCCCGCGGTGCAAATGGGCGCGACACCGCGCTTTCTCGACGTCACGCCCGATACCTGGACGATGGATGTGGACCTGCTGCGCCGCGAACTCGCCGCCGCCGCGCGGCGCGGCCGGCTGCCCCGGGTGGTGGTGCCGGTCGATCTTTACGGCCAGCCGGCCGATATGCCGGCCATTGTGGAGGCCTGCGCCCATTGGGGCGTGCCGGTGCTCAGCGACAGCGCGGAAAGCCTTGGCGCCATCCAGCATGGCCGCCATGCCGGTGCTGATGCACGGCTGATGGCCATCAGCTTCAATGGCAATAAGATCATCACCGCCGGCGGCGGCGGCGCGCTGGCGAGTGAGGATGCGGGGCTCATCGCCCGCGCCCGCCAGCTCGCAAGCCAGGCGAAGGAGGCCGCACCGCATTACCAGCATGAGGTGGTGGGCTATTCCTACGCCATGTCCTCCGTCCTGGCGGCGATTGGCCTGGCGCAGATCACGGCGCTGCAGGCCCGGGTGGATGCCCGCCGCGCCATCCATGCCCGCTACCGCGCCGCGCTGCATGACCTGCCGGGCATGCGCTTCATCGGCGAGCCGAATTGGGCGCGCAGCAACCGCTGGCTGACCGTGATCCGGCTCGACCCCTCCGAAGCCTGGGTGGATCGCGAGACCATCCGCCGCGCGCTGGCCGCCGAACAGATTGAAAGCCGCCCGGTGTGGAAGCCGCTGAATCTGCAACCCGCCTTCCGCACCGCACCGCAGGCGGGTGGTGAGGTGGCGGCCACGATGTTCGAGCAGGGGCTGTGCCTGCCATCGGGCAGCAGCCTCAGCCCGCAGGACCAAAACAGGGTCATCGCCGTGATCCGGCGCTGCTTTCGCGCCTGAAAATCCTCTACCTCCACCAGCATTTCTCCACCCCAGCCGGCAGCACGGCCACCCGGAGCCATGCCATGGCGCGCGCCCTGGCCCAGCGCGGCCACCGGGTGACCATGGCCTGTGGGCGCTTCGATGGCGCCAATACCGGGCTGGATGGCGCCTTCCGCCGCGGCCGGCGCGAGGGCGTGGTGCATGGCATCCGGGTGGTGGAATTCGATATAGCCTATCGCAATGCCATGGGCCTGGGCGCGAGGCTGCTGGCCTTCCTGCATTATGCCGCACGCGCCACCTGGCTCGCCCGGGCTGAGCGGTGGGATGTCATCATCGCCTCCTCCACACCGCTGAGCGTGGCGCTGCCGGCCCTGGCCGCCCGCGCGCCCTTCGTGTTCGAAATTCGTGACCCATGGCCGGAATTGCCGCGCGCCATGGGCGGCGTGCCCGCGCCGCTGCTCTGGGCGATGGAAGCCCTGGCCAATGCCGCCTGCCGCCGGGCCGCCACCGTCATCGCCCTCAGCCCAGGCATGGCCGAGACCGCCCAGGCCCGCGGCGCGCGCCAGGTGCAGGTTATTCCCAATGGCGCCGATCTCGACCTGTTCGGCCCGCAGATCGCCCCCTGGCGGCCTGATAAGGCGCGCAGCCATGAGGTGCTGGCGGTCTATGCCGGCGCGCATGGCCGGGCCAATGGCCTCGATGTGGTGATCGCCGCGGCGGCGCTGCTGCGCCCGCTGCCCATACGGATCATTCTGGTGGGTGAGGGTTCGGAAAAGCCCCGCCTGATAGCCCGCGCCACCGCCGAGGGGCTGGCCAACCTCACCTTCCTCGCGCCCATGCCCAAGCCTGATCTGGCGAGGCTGCTGGCCGGGGCGCAGATCGGCCTGTTCCTGCTGGCGCCGGTGGCGGAGTTTGCCGAATACATCGCCCCCAACAAATTGATGGATTTCTGCGCCGCCGGCCTGCCCATCATCGGCAATGTGCCCGGCCATGCCGCCCGGGTCATCGAGGCAGGCCCCTCAGGCCTGGTGGTGCCGCCGGATGACGCGGCGGCGCTGGCGGCGGCGCTGCGTGAGGTCGCGATGGATCGCCCCCGCCGCGAAGCCATGGGCCGCGCCGCGCGCCAGCAGGCGATCCGCCGCTGGGACAGGCGGCTGCACAGTGCCAGCTTCTGCAAGGTGGTGGAGGCCGTCGCCCTTGCCGGTTGATATCCTCATGCTCTCGGCGGCGCATCCGCCCGATGATGTGCGGATTATGCGTAAGCAGGGCGCTGCCCTGGCGGCTGCGGGCTGGCGGGTCACCCATCTCTGCCCCACCATGCCGGATGCGCCGGCGGAGATGGCGGGCGTCTCGATCAGCACCTATGCCCGCCGCCCCGGCTGGTGGGGGCGCATCCGCAATATTCCCCGTCTGGCGCGGTTGGCCCGGCGCATCCAGCCGCGCGCCATCATGGCGCATGAGCCCGATGCCTGGCTCGCCGCCCTGCTGGCCCGCGCGCCCGCGCGCGTGGTGCTCGATGTGCATGAGCATTACCCAAGCCGGCTGGATCAGCGCCTGCCGCCGCCGCTGCGGCCCGTGGCGCGATTCATGCTGCGCCTGGGCTGCCGGGCCATGGCGCAGCGGGCGGATGCCATGGTGGTTGCCAAGGATGGCCTGGCGACGGATTACCGCCGCGATTGCGTGCCGGTGCGCAATTACGCCCTGGCGCCCGCCACCCCGCCGCGCCGCCACGCCCCGGGGCCGCTCAAACTCCTGCATCTCGGCGCCCTCTCCCGCGCCCGCGGCTGGCCGCAGATGCTGGCCGCCCTGGCACTCTCGCCCTGGGACACCGAACTGGTCATCGCCGGCCGCTTCACCGATGGCAGCGATGCCGATTTCTTCACCGAGGCCGAGCAACGCGGCCTGCGCCCTCGCATTTCCTTCCGCGGCTGGCTGCCGCCGGACGAGATGGCGCGGCTGGCGGCCTGTGCCGATATCAACCTCGTGCTGTTCCAGCCGGGGGATGAGAATCATCGCCTGGCCCTGCCGCATAAGCTGGCCGATGGCATGCTGGCCGGGTTGCCGGTCATCGCGCCGGATTTCGCCACCGAATTGGCCGCCATGGTGCGCGAGGCCGGCTGCGGGCTGCTGGTGGATGTGACCAGCCCCGCCGCCATCGCCGCCGCCATCACCACCCTGGCCGACCCGGCAGCGCGCGCCGCCATGGGCGAGGCAGGGCGCGCGGCGGCGCTGGGCCGCTTCGGCTGGGCGGGTGAGGCCGAGACACTCTGCGCTCTGTACACCAGACTGCTTGGCAGCGCCGCGCACCCGGCCCTATAGCAGGCCATGGCCAAGAGCGCCCCACGCCGGATATTGCTGAATTGCCTGCTGGACGCGGCCCTGGCTGCGCTCGCCCTGCCGCTGGCGCTCTGGCTCGGCGTGGCCGATGCGCCGCCGGGGGCGTGGTGGCTCCTCGCCCTACCGCTGGCGGTGGCCAGCCTGCTGCTGGCGGGCTGGCCGCTGGGGCTGCCCCGGCAATATTGGCGCTTCGCCGGCCTGGCCGATGGAGGGGCGGTGCTCGCCGCGGCCGGCCTGGGCGCGCTGCTTTTTGCCGCAGGGCTGCTGCTGGCCGGCGCCTGGCAGCCGCCCCACCCCGCCTTCCCGCTGCTGCATATGCTGGTGCTGATCGCCTGCCTGGGCGGTGCGCGCGCCGCCACCCGCGCCCTCACCCAGCGCCGCGTCTCGCCACTCGCGGCCGGCACCGACGTGCTGGTGGCCGGCGGCGCCGAAGCGGCGGATCTTTTCATCCGCGCTGCGGCGCGCGAGCGGCAGGCGCATTACCGGGTGCTGGGCATTCTCACCCAGCGTTCGCGCCAGGCCGGCCGCCGCATCCAGGGCCACCCCATCCTGGGCGCGGTGGAGGATGCCAGCGCGGTGCTTGAGGCCATGCGCAATGAAGGCCGGCTGCCCACGCTGCTGGTTCTGGCCGGGGCCGAGGTGCAGGGCCCCGCACTGGAAACCCTGCTCGATGCCGCCGACAGGCATGGCATCCCGGTTAAACGCGCGCCGCAGCCCACACTTTTGGGCGTCGCCAATCGGCCGGAGGAGACCGCCCGGGTCGAACTGCGCCCCGTCGCCATCGAGGAATTGCTCGACCGCCCGCAAGTGCCGCTGGACCGTGAGGGCATGGCCCGCCTCGTGCAGGGCCGCCGCGTGCTGGTCACCGGCGCGGGCGGCACCATCGGCGGCGAATTGGCCCGACAGGTGGCGGCGCTGGGCCCTTCCAGCCTGACGCTGCTCGATCACGGCGAATACGTGCTCTATGAGATCGACCTGGAACTGCGCGAACGCCACCCCGAATTGCCCCGCCGCGCCATGCTGGCCGATGTGCGGGATGCCGCGCGCATCCGCCGGCTGATGGAGGATGTGCGGCCCGAACTGGTCTTCCACGCCGCCGCCCTGAAACACGTGCCCATGGTGGAGGCCGACCCGCTGGAGGGCCTGCTGACCAATGCCCAGGGCACCCGCATCGTGGCCGATGCCGCCCGTGCGGTGGGCTGCCAGGCCATGGTGTTCATTTCCACCGACAAGGCGGTGAACCCCACCTCAGTCATGGGCGCCTCCAAGCGGCTGGCGGAAATGTATTGTCAGGCGCTGGACCTCGATGGCCAGCGCGAAGGGGCGATGCGCTGCAGCACCGTGCGCTTCGGCAATGTGCTGGGCAGCACCGGCTCGGTGGTGCCGCTCTTCCGCCGGCAATTGGAGCGCGGTGGGCCGCTCACCGTCACCCACCCCGATATGCGGCGCTATTTCATGACGGTGCGCGAGGCGGTGGGGTTGGTGCTGCAAGCCGCCGTGGTCGGCACGGGCGAAGCGGCGAGCAACCTGCCCGAGCTGCGCGATGGCGGGATTTTCGTGCTCGATATGGGCCAGCCGGTGAAAATCGTGGATCTGGCGCGGCGGATGATCCGCCTGGCCGGGCTGCGGCCGGATGAGGATGTGGAAATCCGCTTCACCGGCCTGCGCCCGGGCGAGAAGCTCTACGAAGAACTCTTCCACGGCCAGGAACCGCCCCGCGCCACCCCCTATCCTGGCCTGCTGATGGCCGCGCCGCGCACCGGCGATTCGGCCCTGGTGGGGCGCGCGATGGATGAAATGGCCGCCCTGGCGCATGGCGGCAACGCCAAGCTGGCCCTGGCGCAGTTGGGCCGGCTGGTGCCGGAATTTACCCATGAGGCAGCAGCGCCCGCCCGGCAGGCGGAGCAGCAGCGATAGCCCAAGCTTCAGGCAAATGTCACAACCCGACATGAAACCTGACCCCGGGGGGGCTTGATCGACGCGGCGCGCTGGCCGAGACCCCTTATCATGAACGACATGCCCCAAAAGCCCATCGCATTGTTCGACATGCAGGCGCAGCAATCGCTGATCCGTGCCAAGCTCGATGCCCGCATCGCCCATGTCCTCTCCTCCGGCCGTTTCATCAATGGCCCTGAGGTGGTGGAGCTGGAGGAGCGGCTCGCCGCCTTCGCCGGCTGCGGCCATGCGGTGGGCGTCTCCTCCGGCACCGATGCCCTGCAAATCGCCATGATGGCCGAGGGCATTGGCCGCGGCGACGCCGTCTTCCTCCCCGCCTTCACCTATACCGCCACCGCCGAGGTGCCGCTGGTCCTGGGCGCCACACCGGTCTTCTGCGATGTCGACCCGCTCACCTTCAACATGGACCTGGCCGACCTCCAGCGCCGCATCGCTCTCGTCGAGGCCGAAGGCCGCCTGCGCCCACGCGCCGTGGTGGGGGTGGACCTCTTCGGCCGCCCGGCCGATTGGCCGGCGATCGAGGCGATCTGCGCCGCCAAAAACATGTTCGCACTCGATGACGCGGCGCAGGCCTTCGGCGGCGATATCGGCGGCCGCCGCCTGGGCTGCTTCGCCGGCGCCACGGCGCTGAGCTTCTACCCGACCAAAACCCTGGGCTGCTACGGCGATGGCGGCGCGCTGCTCACCCAGGATGCCGACCGCGCGGCGCTCTACCGCTCACTGCGCACCCATGGCGAGGGCGGCGGCCGCTACGAAGTGCTGCGCACCGGCATGAATGGCCGCCTCGACACGCTGCAAGCCGCCATCCTGCTCTGCAAGCTGGATTTGTTTGAGGAGGAACTGGCCGCCCGCACCCGCGTGGCCGGCTGGTACGCCCAGCACCTCGACGGCACCGTCGCCCTGCCTGAGATCATCCCCGGCCATGCCTGGGGCCTCTACACCATCAAGCTGGAAGATGCCGCGGCGCGGGCACGCATGCAGGAGGCGCTGAAGGCCGCCGGCATTCCCTTCGGCGTCTATTACCCCAAGCCGCTGCACCACCAGCCGGCCTATGCTGCGGCGCATGCCGGTTCAATCGGCCAGGCCCCGCCGCTGCCGGTGAGCGAGGCGCTTTGCCATGAGGTGATGAGCCTGCCCATGCACCCCTATCTGGAAGAGGGCGATGTGGCGCGGGTGGCAGCGGCGGTGCGCGCGGCGGCCTGAGGCCGCCCGCCTCACCCAGCGGCCGGTAAAGCCCGGCCCATCGCCAGCCGCAGCACCCTATCGGGCTTTTCCACCCCCACCAGCTTATGGGTGATCAGCAGCACCGAGCGACCGCGCGTCGCCGCCTCCAGGGTTTCCAGAAAGGCCTGCTCGGTCTCGGCATCAAGGCCGGTGGTGGGTTCGTCCAGCACCAGCAGCGGCGTGGCCGGCAGCAAGGCGCGGGCGAGCGCAATCCGCCGGGCCTGACCGCCGGAGAAGCGCGCACCGCCCTCGCCGCAGGGCGTGTTCAGCGCCTCAGGCAGGGCGCGCACCAGCTCATCCAGCCCCACCTGCGCCAGCACCCGCCACAGCGCCGCATCCGGCGCTTCTGGGGCGGCGATGCGCAAATTCTCGGCGATCGAGGCATCAAAAATCCGCGCATCCTGGCTGAGGCAAGCAATCCGCGCCCGCACGCTCTCGGCCGGCAGGCTGGCCAGATCCACGCCGCCCAGGGTAATTCGCCCAGCCTGCGGCGCCGCCAGCTTCAGCACCATCGCCGCAATGGAAGACTTCCCCGCCCCCGAGGGCCCAAGCAGCGCCAGCCGCTCCCCCTCGCGCCATTCCAGATCGAGCGCGGTGAAGACCGGCCGGTCGGCCGACCAGGCAAAGCCCACCGCCTCAAAACGCAGCGTATTGCCCGGCGGCATCGCGGCCGGGGCGGTGGGCTCTGTCACCCGTGGCTGGGTATCGGCCAGGGCGAAAAGCCGGCGCGCGGCGGCCCCAGCCGCGGCCAGCGCGGTACCAGCCCGCGGCACCAGCCCCAGGGTTTCCGCCGCCGCCAAGGCCATGAACAGCCCCAGCACCGCCAGCCCGCTGCCCGGCCCATGCGCCAGCGCCCAGCCCAGCGCGCCCAGCATGGCCATCTGCCCCAGCAAAAATCCCGAAGCGCCGCCAATCGCCCCGCGCCGGGCCAGCAGGCGCTCCTGCTCATGCATCGCTGCCGTCGTCTCGGCCAGCCGGGCGGCAGCGCGATGCTCGGCCTGGTTGGAGAGCGTCTCCGCCAGCCCCAGCAGCGGGTCGAGTGCCGCGCGGTTCATCTGGCCGCGCGCCGCCGCCACCGCATTGGCGGCACGGCTGGCATCGCGCGCCAGCCAAAAGGGCAGCAGCAGCGCCGCCCCCAGCGGCACGGCAACCAGCGCCGCCAGCCCGGGCTCGGCCCCCAGCAGCAAGGCCACCACCGCCACCACCGAAGCCGCCGCCAGCGCCGGCAGCACGGCGCGCAGATACAGCCCATCCAGCGCCTCGATATCGGCCACCATGCGCCCGCGCGCATCACCCGTGCCGGTCAGGCCCAGCCCGCCGGGCATGCGGGCGGCAATCTGGCGAAAGAACCACACCCGGGTATCGGCCAGGGCGCGAAAAGTGGCTTCGTGGCTGGCCATGCGCTCGGCCCAGCGCAGGGCAGGGCGGGCCAGCATCAAGGGCCGCAGCAGCAAAATAGCCAGCGCGCCACCGCCAAGCGCCACGCCTTGCGCCACCCCTTGGCCCGCCAGCGCCAGCAGCGCCACCGCCGAAAGCGCCGAGGCCACAGCCACCCCCACGCCGATCAACAGCCAGCCGCCCCGCGCCCGCCACAAGCCCCAAACGCGGTAAAGGTCGCGGATCATCTCAATTCCCTGCCATGCGCCGGCCGGCAGCGCGCCCGGCCTCCAAGGTCAGCACCCGCCCGGGCAAGCCGCGCAGCGCGGCGGCGGAATGGGTGGCGATGATGGCGGTGCGGCCCAGGCACAATTTGCGGATGGCATCGAGCACCAATTCCTCCGTGCCCGGGTCCAGGCTGGCGGTGGGTTCATCCATGAGCACCAGCGGCGCGTCGCGCAGAAAAGCGCGGGCCAGCGCCACGCGCTGCGCCTGCCCGCCCGAGAGGCCAAAGCCGCCCTCGCCCACCAGGGTATCGAGGCCCTGCGGCAGGTCGGCGGCAAATTGCATCACCTGCGCGGCCTGCGCGGCGGCGGTCACCGCCTCGCGGCCGGCCTCGGGCTGGGCCAGGCGGATATTGTCGAAAATACTGCCGCCAAAAATATGCGGCTTTTGGCCGATATAGGCCGATATCCGCCGCAATTCCTCGGGCTTGAGCAGCGCCACATCCTGGCCATTGATCGCCACCCGCCCGGCAGTGGCGCGGCGGAACCCCAGCAGCAGCGCCAGCGCCGAGGATTTCCCCGAACCCGAAGCCCCGGCCAGCAGCAGTGTCTCGCCTGCCGCGGCCGAGAAGGTCAGCCCATCCAGCGCCGGCGCACGATCGGCCGTATAGCGCAGCACCACCTCACTGAAGACCACGGCCACCCGCGGCGGCACCTCGGCCAGATCAAGCCCGGTGCTGGCGGGCGCGGGCGCCAGTAGCGGCGCCAATTCCGTGGCAGCGCCGCGCGCCGATTGCGCCTCATGATAGGCGCCGGAAAACATCCGCAGCGGCTGAAAAAACGCCGGCACCAGCAGAATGCACCACAGCGCCGCCACCGGGTTGGGGTGGTTATTGCCCAGCAGCGCGCCATGCCGCCAGGCCAGATAGGCGAGGGTGAAGGCCGATAGCAGCTCCAAAATCCCGCTGGAGAGAAAGGCGATGCGCAGCACCTTCATGGTGCGCGCGCGCAATTCCTCGGCGGCGCGGGCCAGGCCATCCGCCTCGGCCCCGGCGCGGTTGAACAGCACCAGGGTGGGAATGCCGCGCACACGGTCGGTGAAGCGGCCGGAGAGTTTCCCCAAAGCCTCGAATTGCCGCTTACTGGCCATCGCCGCGCCGATGCCGGCCACCGCCATGCCAATCGGCACCAGCATGCCCATCACCAGCAGCACCGAGGCGCTGACCCAATCGACGAAGAGCAGCACCAGGATGATGGTGCAGGGCACCGCCAGGGCCAGCGCCGCCGCCGGCATCCATTTCGAAAAATAGCCGTCCAGCGCCTCAATGCGCTCAACCACCAGGGTGGCCTTTTCCCCCGCCGCGCGCTGATCGGCCGGGCCGAGTGCGAGCAGCCGGCCAAAGGCCACCCCCCGCAAATGCGCCCGCGCCGCGCGGCCGGCGGCACTCTGGGCGATTTCCTGCAGCGCGGTCAGCCCCGCCGCGGCCGCCATCAGTGCCGCCGCCCCCGCCAGATCCAGCCAGCCCCCCACCGGATAGCCCAGCAAACCCGCCACAAGCCGCGCCAGCAGCCAGGCCTGCGCCAGGCCGCACAATGCCACGCCATAGCCCAGGGCAATGGGCAGCAGGGCGCTGCGCCCCAGCCGCCGCGTTTCAGCGGCGAGGACGGATTTGCCCGTGACGGGCGCACTCGCTTCGGGCTTTGCTTTCCCCATTCCGATCACGTTACGCGAGGAATGCGCGGCCTGCCAACATGTTGCGAAACTGCATCGGCGGCGGCAGATAACACCAGCACGCCTTCAGGATATTGCCATGCTCCGCAGCCATGACCGTTTCCCCTACCACCCCTGGGCCGGAAGGCCGCAATGGTCCTGGCCGAATGGCGCCAAGCTGGCGCTCTATCTGGGGGTGAATCTGGAGCATTTCTCCTTCGGCGAGGGCATGGGCGCCGAATTGGCCCCCGGCGGCCCGCAGCCCGATGTGCTGAATTATGCCTGGCGGGAATATGGCAATCGCGTTGGCGCCTGGCGGCTGCTGGAATTGCTCGATGAATTGCGCCTGCCCGCCACCGTGCTGCTCAACAGCACCATGTTGGACCACGCGCCGGCGCTGATCGCCGCCCATGCCGCGCGCGGCGATGAACTCGCCGGCCATGGCCGCAGCAATGCCGAGCGCCAATCCACCCTGCCCGAGGCCGAGGAGCGCGCGCTGATCGCTCAGAGCACCCAGGCCATCACCCAGGCCGGCTACAAGCACCCCGCCGGCTGGCTCTCGCCCTGGATCGCCGAGAGCCATGTGACCCCCGACCTGCTGGCCGAATGCGGCTATGGCTATTCGCTGAACTGGTGCATGGACGATATGCCGGTGTGGAAAAAAACCCGCAGCGGCCGCCTGCTGAGCATCCCCTACCCGCAGGAGGCCAATGACATCCCCGCCATCATCGCCCGCAAGGATGGCGTGGCGCAATTCGCCGCCATGCTGGTGGATGACGCGATGGAGCGGCTGGACCAGACAAAGGACGGCATCCCCCAGGTGATGGGAATCGCGCTGCACCCCTATATCATCGGCCAGCCCTACCGCATGCGCGCCCTGCGCGGCGCATTACAGACGATTTTGGCCGAGCGTGAACACATCTGGCTTTGCACTGCAGGCCAGATTCATGCGCGTGTGCTCTCCCTGCCGGAGGGGAGTATTCCGCAATGAGGCATTTTCTGATTCTGGGCCTGCTGGCGCTGGGCGGCTGCCAGAGCTTCACCCCCACCCAACCCATGCCCGGCATGCCCGCCACGGTCGAAGCGGTGGATGTGCCGCGCTACCTCGGCACCTGGTTCGAACAGGCGCGGCTGCCCATCTTCTTCCAGGATGGCGCCGATGTTCGTTGCGAAGACGTAACAGCAATCTACACCCCCAGGCCGGATGGCGCGGTGGATGTGCTGAACACCTGCCGCAACGCCTTGCAAGGCGGCGCCCGGCGGGCGGCCACGGCGGTGGCCACGCCCGTGCCCGGCAGCAACAATGCCCGGCTGCGGGTCAGCTTCTTCTGGCCCTTCCATGGCGATTATTGGGTGCTGGGGCTTGATCCGGATTACCGCTGGGCGGTGGTGGGCTCGCCCTCACGCCGGGTGCTGTGGATTCTCTCGCGCAGCACGGAAATGGCCCCGGCCGATTATGAACAGGCCGTGGCCATCGCCGCGCGGGAGGGATTTGCGGTGCAGAACCTGCAGCGCACGGCGCAGTCACCGCGGTAGCAGGGGGCTGAAAACTGGCTGCGGGGGGGGGAAAGATCGAGGGGCTTTGCCCCTCGAGCACCCCAGGAGGGTCGACATGTATGTCGACGAGTTTCCTCCACCTTCGGTAGGTTATTGATATAAAAAATTAATCAAAGGTCCAGGAAAACCGTCGACATACATGTCGACCCTGGTGGGAGAGCGCGAGAGGGCAAAGCCGTTTCGCTCTTTTTTCCTCCCCCATCAGCGCTTTCAGCAACCTGCTAAAGCCCCAACACATCCAGCGTCCGCCCCACCACCCGCGCTTCATCAAAGCGCTCCAGCGCCCGCTCCCGCCCCGCAGCGCCCAGCCTTGCCCGCAGCCCAGGCTCCGCCACCAGCCGGCCCAGCGCCTGCGCCAGGGGCGCGGCTTCGCCGGCGGGCACCAGAAAGCCGGTCTGCCCATCCACCACCTGCTCGCGCGGGCCGCGAATATCGGTCGCCACCACCGGCAATCCGGCCAGCATCGCCTCGATGATGCTCATCGGCAGCCCTTCGAAATGGCTGGGCAGGCAGAAAATATCCGCCGCCGCCAGCAGCGCCGCCACATCATGCCGATAGCCCAGCATCTTCAGCCGCGGCCCCAGCAGCCGCGCCGCCTCGGCAAAATCGCCATCCAGATCATCGCCATGGTCAGAACTCAGCCGCTCCCCCACCACCCAGAGCGTGGCCCCGGGCAGGTCGCGCATCGCCAGCAGCAATTCCGGCCAACCCTTGTGCCGCACCAGCCGCGCCGTGCCCATCACCACGCAGCCTTCGGCGCCGAGTTCCGCCCGCAGCCGCGCCCGCGCCGCGGCATCGGGGCGAAAAATCGCCGGGTCCCGGCCATTGCCAATGGCGATGGGGTTGCGATGGATGCCCAGGCGTTTGGCATCCGCCGCCTCCTCCTCACTGACAGTCATATAAGTGTGGGTGATTGGCCCTGCCGCGCGCTCCAACGCCAGCGAAAGCTGCCGCCGCCAGGCCGGCCCGGGCTGATTGAACAGAAACCCATGGCAGGTATAGGCGATATGCGCCGTGCCCACGCTGCGCGCCGCCGCCCGGGCCAGCAGCCCCGAAATCGGCATATGGCCATGCACGAGATCAAACTTCTCCCGCGCCAAAAACCCCCGCAGCTCGGCAAAGGCGCGGCCCTGCGCCAGCGGGTTCAGGCTGCGGGCAAAGCGCGGGGTATGGATGCGAAACCCCTCCGCCCGCGGCAAATCGAGCAATGGCCCCTCGGCGCAAACCCCCACCACCTCATGCCCGCGCGCCCGCGCGCCGCGCATCAGCGGCAGCAGGAAATGCCGCAGCGAGAAATCGACATTGGTGATCTGACAGATGCGCATCGCCCCCCCGATAGCATAAGGGTGGCCAAGCGCAGCCCCCAGGCGTAATCAGCCCCCATGCAGCCCGCACTCCCCCGCCAGGCCGAGATCACCCGCAACACGGCCGAGACCCGAATCCACGCCCGCATCAACCTCGATGGCACCGGCCAGGCCGAGATCGCCACCGGCGTGGGCTTTTTGGACCACATGCTCCACGCCCTCGCCCGGCACGCCATGATCGACATCATGCTCAAGGCCACGGGCGACCTGCACATCGATTTCCACCACACCACCGAGGATTGCGGCATTGTCCTGGGCCAGGCGCTGCGCGCCGCCCTGGCGGAAAAGCGCGGCATCCGCCGCTATGGCCAGGCCCTGGTGCCGATGGATGAGGCGCTGGCCGAATGCGCCATCGACATTTCCGGCCGGCCCTTCCTGGTCTGGCAGGTGCCCTTCTCCGCCCAGAAAATCGGCGAGATGGACACCGAATTATTCGAGGAATTCTTCCGCGCCTTCGCCATGCAGGCCGGTATCGCGCTGCATATCGTGCTGCGCCACGGCTCCAACGCCCATCACATCGCCGAGGGTTGCTTCAAGGCCGCCGCCCGTGCCCTGCGCATGGCCGTGGAACTCGACCCCCGCGCGCCCGACACCGTGCCCTCCACCAAGGGTGTGCTGGAGGCGTGATGCAGGCCTTTTCCGTCCATCTGCCGCCGCCGGCCGCCGCCCAGGCGCCGATTATGATGCCTGAGGGCTTTGCCTTCTGGGCGTTGGTCTTCGGCCCGCTCTGGTTGATCCGCCATGGCGTCTGGTGGTGGGGGCTGGCAGGGCTGGTGGTCAGCCTCAATGCGTCGACACCGGTGGTGGTGGCGGTTCACCTGCTCTGCGGGCTATGCGGGCGGGATGCCCGCCGCGCCGCCCTCGCCCGCCGCGGCTGGCGGCTGGAGGCGGTGGTGGTGGCCGAAAATGCCGATGCCGCCCTGCGGCGCCTGCTCGCCGCGCGCCCCAATCTCGCCGGGCTGTTCCAGCCATGATCGTGGCGGTGATCGACCCCGGCTCGGGCAATCTCGCCTCCGTCAGCCGCGCGCTGGAGAAGGCGGGCGAGATGGCCGGCCTCACCCCCCGCGTGGTGGTGACGCGCGACCCTGCCTTGCTGCGCGCGGCCGACCGTGTGGTGCTGCCCGGCCAGGGCGCCTTCGCCGCCTGCCGCGCCGGGCTTGCCGCGCTGCCGGGCATGGAGGCGGCGTTAGAGGAATTCTGCCGCTTCCAGGGCCGGCCCTTCCTGGGCATTTGCGTGGGCATGCAGCTCATGGCCGAGCGCGGCCTGGAACACGGCGTGACCCCCGGCCTCGCATGGCTCCCTGGCGAGGTCGCCCCCATGGACCCGCGCGCCGCTGACGGCACCCCCCTGCCCTTGCCGCAAATGGGCTGGAACCGGCTCGATCGTGGCCAGGACCATCCGCTTTTTGACGGCCTCACCGCCGATGCGCATGGCTATTTCGTCCATTCCTATGCCTGGAGCGGCGGCGATGGCGATGACCTGCTGGCCACCACCGATTACGGTGGCCCGGTGGCGGCGGTGATCGGCCGGGGCAATATCATCGGCACCCAGTTCCATGTCGAAAAAAGCGGCATGACCGGCCTCACCATCCTGCGCAATTTCCTGGCCTGGGCACCATGAGCGAGGCCCCCGCCCATGCGGTGGCGGTGGAACGCTGCGAGAGGCTGCTCGAGCACGACATCACCGATCTCTGCGAGGCCACCAACGCCGCCATTATAGAAGGTGGCGGCTTCGGCTGGCTGGAGCCGCAGGAGCGCGAAACCCTCACCCGGCATTTTCGCGGCGTATTGCTGGTGCCTGAGCGGGAATTATTCCTCGCCCGGCTTGATGGCCGTGTGGTGGGCAGCGCCCAACTCGCCCGCCCGCCCCGCTATAATGAGGCCCAGGCCATCGGCGCCCAGCTCACCCACGCCTATATCGCGCCCTATGCCCGCGGCTTTGGCCTTGCCCGCAAGCTGGTACGGGCGGTGGAGGAGCGCGCCGCAGCCCTCGGCCACCGGATGCTGAACCTCGATGTGCGGGAAACCCAGGCCGCCGCCATCCAGATCTTCGAGGCGCTGGGCTATACACGCTGGGGCACCCACCCGGCCTATGCGCGGGTGCGGGGGCAGATCGTGGCCGGGCATTTCTACCACCGCATGCTGGAGGCGCCACGGCGCAAGGGCCAATGAGCAGCACCCCCTTCACCCTTTACCCCGCCATCGACCTCAAGGGCGGCGAGGTGGTGCGCCTGCGCCGCGGCGAAATGGCCGACGCCACGATATATAGTGACGACCCAGCCGCTCAGGCCGCCAGCTTCGCCGCCGCCGGCTTCGGCTGGTTGCATGTGGTCGATCTGGACGGCGCCTTCGCCGGCAAGCCGGCCAATGCGGCGGCGGTCCGCGCCATCCTCGCGGCCACCGCCATGCCGGTGCAGCTGGGTGGCGGCATTCGCAACATGGCCACGGCCGCCGCCTGGCTGGAGGCCGGCCTCGCCCGCATCATCCTGGGCAGCGTGGCGGTGAAGGACCCCGCCTTCGTGCGCGAGGCCTGCCGCGCCTTCCCCGGCCAGGTGGCGCTGGGCATTGATGCCAAGGGCGGCATGGTGGCCACCGAGGGCTGGGCCGAGGTGAGCGACATCCCCACCATCGACCTCGCCCGCCGCTTCGCCGATGCCGGGGCGGCGGCGATTATTTTCACCGATGTCGAGCGCGACGGCATGCTGGGCGGCGCCAATGCCGAGGCCACCCGGGCCTTGGCGGCGGCGGTGGCGGTGCCGGTCATCGCCTCTGGCGGGGTGGCGAGTGCGGCCGAGATCACCGCCCTGCGGGCCGCGCCCGAGGGCATTGCCGGCGCCATTCTGGGCCGCGCGCTCTATGATGGGCGTATGAGCCCGGCCGAGGCGCTGGCGGCTTCTCAGGGGTAGGGCATCATCGGGTCAAGCGGGGTCGTTTGCGCGGATAGAGATGCTCGATACAAAAATTGAGCCGGCGGAGAAGAGCGAAAGGACTTTGCCCCTCGATCTTGTTTTTCTCTGCCGTAGGTTTTCAGCAGCCTGTTTGAGCCTGTCTAGCGCGCCGAGGCGAAGGGAACCGGCTCCACCCTCGCTCTTTGCGCGCTCTTGCATGCCTGAGGATAACAATCCCCGGGCTGTGGCAGCACAGATGCCACGCCCGCCCCGCGCGATGTGTCCTGATTGCAACAGTGTCTCAGTGATGTCGCGTCGAGGTGTTTTGCATGGTTGCTCAGAGACTGCGCAGCATTCAATAGTCTCTGCGGACCCGAGTGTCGTCAGCGTAGGTTGGCAGTTCTTGGGGGGCACATTCCGCCGCGCAGTTCGCTGGTGGTGGGTGGGTCAAGGGAAATGACCGGTTTCCGGTCCTCGAGGAGGTTTATTATGCGCAAGATTTTGCTGGGCACGACAGCCGTCGTCTCCGCCGCCTTCGGCGCCGCGGTGATCACGCCCGCCGCCGCTCAGGACGCCCCGACCGTGCGGATCGGTGGCTCCATCCAGGCCTATTACGGCTACATCAACGCCAACGGCCAGAGCTCCAACCCGGGTGGCACGGGTGACTTCGGTCGCGTGGCGAACAGCACTGTGGACGCCGCAACCGGCCGTGGTGGCTACACCGCCGTTACGGCACTCACCACCAACAACACCATCACCGCCGGCGCCCCCGGCGGCACCAACGGCATCCCGACCGCCGCTCAGGCGACCCCGGCCGCTGGCAGCGCTGGCAACTTCGCCCGCACCGGCAAGAACGACTTCATGACCCTGCCCGGCATCTCGGTGATCGTCTCCGGCAAGTCCGCTCAGGGCTTCACCTATGGTGGCCAGATCGACCTCGAGTTCAACTCGCTCGAAGGCAACCTGACCGGTGGTAACCGCTCGGGCGTGCAGCGCTCCACCTCCACGGTGGGTGAGGCCTATGTGTTCGTGGCGCATCAGCGCTTCGGTCAGATCCGCATGGGTGACGAAGACGGCGTGATGGGCGGCCTGATGAACTCGGGCTTCGTGACCAATTTCGGCACCGGCGGCGTTTACGGCGTGTGGGAACAGTTCCAGATCCGTCAGAGCGGCAACCGCACGCAGACCGGCCCTGGCCAGCTTGGTGACAACACCAAGGTCGTCTATATGTCCCCTCAGTTCTACGGCTTCGACTTCGGCGTGAGCTATGCGGCGAATGGCGGTGGTTTCGGCCAGACCGGCTGCTCCTCCGACTCCGCGACCTCTGGTTGCGATCGCGCTTACGCCTACCGTGGCGCCACCAGCTGGGCAATTTCCCCCGCCCAGTCCATGGGCCCGATGGCCCGCCGCAACGAGCACCAGGCCGCCCTCCGCTACCGCGGCAGCTTCTCCGGCGTGGGCGTCGCCGCCACCGTTGGTTACATCGGTGCCAGCACCGCCTATGACCTGAGCAACGCGGGCGCCCAGGTTCGTACCATGAACGGCCTGAATGTCTGGCAGGTTGGCGCGCAGGCCACCTATATGGGCTTCACCCTCGGTGCAGCTTACTATCAGGGCGACTACAACTTCTTCTGGGGCAACACGATCCGTGGTGATCGCCAGGCCCAGACCTTCAATCTTGGCGCCAGCTACACCAACGGCCCGATCACCGTGGGTGCCAACATGGTCACCGGCGTGTATGAAGGCGGCGGTCGCTCCGACTTCAACGCAGCCGATGGTCGTCTGGTCCGTCAGGCGAACCCGACCGCCTATGGTGACCGCAACAACCTGGCCAGCCAGCGTCGTTGGGGCATGTCGGTCGGTGCCAACTACCGCCTGGCCCCCGGCCTCGACCTCATTGCCGAGTATGTCTACCACTCGGTGCGTGAGAATGGCCGTGACCTCGACGCAGCCCGCGCCGGTGTCCAGAGCCGTGGCTTCGCCAACGTGTTCATCATGGGTTCGCGCCTGGCCTTCTGAGCCAGTCGAAAATCCGACGATACCCGGAGGGGGCGGCAGGCAACTGCCGCCCCTTTCTTCTTTATGAGCGACACGCTATGCAGCAATCCATGCGCCATCCCATCCTCGCCGCTCTTCTTATCACCACCGCCCTCACCGCCTGCAGCAGCGGCCGTCAGGTCAGCAATGAAGAATACGGCACCGATAACGCTCGCGAGCGCATTCTGCGCGGCGGCGGCGTTAACCCCACCAATGCCGGCCTTGTCGTTTTCGGGGTGGACCGCAGCCAGCAGAATGAGCAGGGCGGCCCCGGCGGGGTGAGCGTGAACGCCTATCTCTGGCGCGCCACACTGGAAACCCTGAGCTTCATGCCGCTCGCCAGCGCCGACCCGGCCGGCGGCGTCATCATCACCGATTGGTATTCCCCCCCCACGGCCGAGAGCGAACGTTTCAAGGCCCAGGCCTATGTGCTTGGCCGCCAACTCCGCTCGGATGGCGTGCGGGTGCAGGTCTTCCGCCAGATTTATCGTGGCGGCCAATGGGTGGATCAGCCCGCCTCCTCGGCGACCAATTCCGAAATGGAAGACCGCGTCCTGTCCCGCGCCCGCGAGCTGCGCAGCCAGACCAGTGCGTCGCGCTGAACGCCCCGCGCCGCCTAAACGCAAAACGGCCCCGGATCGCTCCGGGGCCGTTTTCGTATCCGCCCGAATTCAGCGCGAGCGGGTGATGAAACCCGGCGCCGTATCGCGGAAATCACCCTCACGCCAGTTGCGGTCCCGCTCCGGCCGCGGCCGGGTTGCGTCACCGCCACGCGGTGCGGGGGATGCGGCGCCGCGCGGTGCGGCGGGTGCCGCGCCACGCGGGGCCTGCGGCGCACGCTGTTGCCAACCAGGCGCGCCACGGCCGCGGCCCTGATTCTGCTTGGGCTTGGGCGCGCCATGCGGCCGCACAAACTGCTTCACATCCAGATTGCCCGGCGGCGGCAGCGCGCGGGACTGGTCGGTCCGCCGGTCCTCGCTCGGAATCGCCTGCCGCGTCAGCTTCTCAATCGCCCGCAGTTTGTCATGGTCATCGGGCGCGCAAAGCGCAATCGCCTCGCCCGAGGCCCCAGCCCGCGCGGTGCGGCCAATGCGGTGCACATAAGTCTCCGGCACCTCCGGCAGATCATGCTGGATGACATGGGTCACGCCATCCACATCAATGCCGCGCGCGGCGATATCAGTTGCCACCAGAATGGGCGCCGTGCCGCGCTTGAACTGGTCCAGCGCCCGCTCGCGCTGGGTCTGGCCCTTATTACCATGGATGGCATTGGCGGCCAGGCCATCGGCTTCGAGGTTCTTCACGATCTTATCCGCGCCATGCTTGGTGCGGCTGAACACCAGCGCCCGGCCCACGCCCGGCGCGCGCAGCAACTCGGCCAGCATCGCCCGCTTGCCGCCGGCTTCAAGGTGAATAACCCGCTGCTTCACCCGCTCGGCCGTCGTGGCCACCGGGGTCACTTCCACCCGGGCGGGGTTGGCCAGCATCTCGCCGGCCAGCTTGGCAATCTCGGTGGGCATGGTGGCCGAGAAGAACAGCGTCTGCCGCTCCCCCGTGGGCGGTGTGGCGCGCAAAATCTTGCGGATGGGCGGCAGAAAGCCCTTATCGAGCATCTGGTCGGCCTCATCGAGCACCATGACCTGCACATGGTCCAACCGGGCGTGGCGGCTGTCCAAATGGTCCTGCAAGCGGCCCGGCGTGGCGACGACGATATCCACGCCGCGCGCCAGGTCGCGGATCTGCGGCGCATGCCCCACGCCGCCGAACACGGTGACGACGGAAAGCCCCATATGCTTGCCATAGGTCTTGAAGCTATCGGCGATCTGCGAGGCGAGTTCGCGCGTCGGGCTCAGCACCAGGCAGCGCATGCCACCGCGCGGCGGGCGGCCGGGGCTATTGGCCAGCTTGTGCAGGATGGGCAGCGCGAAGGCCGCCGTCTTGCCGGTGCCGGTCTGGGCAATGCCCAACACGTCGCGCCCGGCCATGGCGAGCGGAATAGCCTGCGCCTGGATCGGGGTGGGGATGGTATAGCCGGTCTCCTCCAGCGCCTGCAGCAGGCTGGGGTGAAGGCCGAGTTCGTTGAATGCAGTCATAAAATTCCATGCGGCGCGCGTGCGGATGCACGGGGGCCGTTTCGCTTGTTGAGAGCGCGAATGCGCCCCCGGATGCGAAAGTCCCCCGCGTGCCGGGTTCCCTCAGGGTGAAGCGCCATCGCTACCCGGTTGGCGCCCATCGCATTGGGCGTTCACGCGACCGGGTGCGGGGCCCGAAAAGGCCTGCGCTGCGGCGCCGCTATGGCAGCTTTGCCGCGCCGCAGCAAGGACTAATTTCCAAAGCTGCGCTGCGGCAGCCACAATTCCATCGCCGTGCCGCTCAACCCGCCTCGATCCGCGCCTCGCGCACCAACTGCGCCATCAGCGCCCGCTGGGCCGCAACCCAGGCGGCGAATTCAGCCGCAGGATTGCCCACCGCAATCGCCCCCAGCGCCTCAAACCGCGACAGCAAACTCGCATCCGCCAGGGCATGCAGCGCCGCCTCATGCAGCCGGGCCGCCACCGCCGCCGGCAACCCGGCGGGGGCCCAGAAACCATTCCACTCATTCAGCTCAAAGCCGGCAAAACCCTGTTCGGCGATGGTGGGCACATCCGGCAGGCTGGGAATGCGCCGCGCCGTGCTCACCCCCAGCGCCCGCACCCGCCCCTCGCGCACCAATTGCAGCGAGGAGGAGACGGTGCCGAAGATGAAGTTCACATTGCCGGCAATCACATCGGGCAGCGCCGCGGTGCCGCCGCGATAGGGCACATGTTCCATGCGCAGCCCCGCCCGCCCCAGCAGCAGCGCGCTCGCCATATGCGCCGCCGTGGCATTGCCCGAGGAACCATAGGCCGCCCCCGGCCGCGCCTGAAAATAGGCAATGAACCCCGCCAGATCCCTCACCGGCAAGGCATTGGGCACAATCAGAATCTGCGGCAGCACCGCCAATTGGGTGATGGGCGTGAAGGCGGTCGCATAATCAAAGGGCAGGTTGCGGATCAGTGCTGGGTTCACCGTATGCGCCAGGGCATCAACCATGACCGTCAGCCCATCGGGCGCGCTGCGCGCCAATTCGGCGGCCCCCAACGAGCCACCCGCCCCGGCGCGGTTTTCCACCACCACCGGCTGGCCCAGCAACGCCGCCATCGGCCCGGCCATCAGCCGCGAGGTGGTATCCACCCCGCCGCCCGGCGGATAGGGGGCGATGAGCCGAATGGAGCGCGCCGGCGCCCATTGCGCCAAAGCAGGGCTGGCCATGGCAAGCCCCAGGGCGGCGGCACGGCGGCTGATTCGTTGCATTTGGGCGGTCCTCCAGGTGAGGAGACTGCTGGCAATACCGCGCCGGAGCAAGCTTCGCGTGCCTTTCGCGGTGTCCTGTCCTATAGAGCGCCGATGACTGTCCTCACCATTCCCGTCAAACCCGGCGATGCCGGCGCACGGCTCGACCGCTGGTTCAAGCGGCACTACCCCACTCTCACCCAGGGCGCGCTGCAAAAAATGCTGCGCAGCGGGCAAATCCGTGTCGATGGCAAGCGCGCCGAAGCCGCCACGCGGGTCAATGAGGGGCAGGAAATCCGCGTCCCCCCCATGCCCAGCGCGCCCCCCCCCATCGCGGTGCGTGAGCCCGATGAGAAGGACGCCGCTGAACTCGCCGCCATGGTGCTCTACCGCGACGATCATGTGATCGTGCTCGACAAGCCGCATGGCCTGGCCGTGCAGGGCGGCCCGGGCATCGTCCGCCATCTGGATGGCATGCTGGACGCGCTGCGCTTTGGCGAGGAGGACCGCCCGCGCCTGGTGCATCGGCTGGATCGTGACACTTCGGGCGTGCTCATCCTCGGCCGCACCCCGGCCGCCACCGCCGCACTCGCCGCCGCCTTCCGCACCCGCGATGCGAAAAAAACCTATTGGGCCGTGGTGGTGGGCGAGCCTGAGCCGGCTGGCGGGAGGGTGGATATGCCCCTCGCCCGCGTGCCCGGGCCGCGCGGTGAGCGCACCGGCTTCGCCCCCGAGGGCCAGCGCGCCATCACCGATTACGACACGCTGGAGCGGGTGAACCGCCGCGCCGCCCTGATGGAAATGCGCCCGCTCACCGGCCGCACTCACCAGCTGCGCGTCCATGCCGCCGAGGCGCTGCGCTGCCCCATCCTGGGCGATGGCAAATATGGCGGCGAGCGCGCGCATATGGATGGACTGGCCAAGGAATTGCACCTGCATGCCAGGGCGCTCGCCATCCCCCACCCGGCCGGCGGCATGCTGGAAGCCGCAGCACCGATATCGCCGCATATGCTGGAAACCTTCAAATATTTCGGCTTCAACAACCCCAAACCGGCGAGGGCACGATGGCTTCGCGGCTAGAAGCCATTCGCCTGTTCTGGAGCACATGGCGTCCCAGGGCCTCTGCCCGCTGGGCCGCCGCCAGCCTCGCCATACTGCTGCTGGCCGGTGGCGCCATCACCCTCGCCCTGCTGGATGCGGAGCGCTTTCGCCCGCCCATCATCGCCGCCCTGGAGCGCGCCACTGGGCGCAGTGCGGGGTTTGGCAGCATGCGCCTCTCGCTGGGCCTGACGCCGAGCGTGACCCTGCGCGATGTCACCCTCGCCAACCTCCCCGGCGGCAGCCGGGCCGATATGCTGCGGGTGGCCGAGGTGGCGGTGGTGGTCGAATTGCTGCCGCTGCTCACCGGCCGCATCATGCTGCGCCGATTGGAACTGCAGGCGCCCGATATCCTGCTGGAGACAGTGGATGGCGTGCCAAACTGGCAATTCCGCCGCCCCGCCTCGCCCGAGGCCAGCGCCACCACCCAAGCCGCCCAACGGCGTGATGACCCGCTGCCCGAAATCGGCATCATCGCCATCCGCGATGCTAGGCTGCGCTTCCCCTCCGCCCCCGAGGGCGGTGTGGCCATCGCCCGGATCGATGCCACCGGCCATGGCAACCTCACCCTCAATGGCGCGCTGCGCTGGGGCGCGCTTCCCGTCACCTTCGATGCCCAGGCCGGCCCGCTGGCGCGGCTGCTGGGCGCCCCCGGCCCCGCCTGGCCGCTGCGTCTGCGGGCCGAATTGGCCGGGGGCCAAATCCAGGCCGAGGGCGAGATGCGCGAGCCGCGCGGCCTCTCCGCCTATCATTTCGACATCACCGCCAACCTGCCCGACCCTGCTGCCCTCGCCACCCTGCTGCGCCAGCCATGGCCACGGCTTGGCGCCATCAGCCTGCGCGGCCGGCTGGTGGGCGATGGCACCGGCCAGCCCCCCCGCGCCGAGGAACTGACCCTCACCTTGGGCCCGACCCGCCTGCCGCCGATGCTGGCACTCAGCCAGGCCCGGCTGCATATCCCCGCCGCCGACCAGCCGGCGCAGCTTTCCCTGCGCGGCGAGCGCGGCGGCGAAGCCTTCACCCTCGATGGCCAGATCGGCCCGCTGGCAGGCGCGCTGCAGGGCGGTGCCTTGCCGATGGCGCTGACCATCGGCCATTTGGGTGCCGCCGCCACGCTGCGCGGCGAGGTGGCGCAGCCGCTTGCCGGCACCGGCGCGAGGCTGGCGCTCAGCCTCAACAAGCCCGGGCTGGGCAGCCTCAATGCCATGCTGTCCGAGCGTGGCGGCTTCTTCGCCGATGGGCTGGAGCTGCGCGACATCGCCGCCCAAGGCCCGCTGCTGGCCGGCGGCGGCACGCTGCGCCTGGGCCGCAACCCGCTGCCGCGGCTGGAAGGCACGCTCACGCTGGAACGGCTGGACCTCGACGCCATCCGCGCCGCCCTCGCCGCGCCCGCCCCGAATCTCCCCCTTACTACCACCCCGAATACCCCCCGGCCTGCACCCCCAGCGTCCCGCGCCGAGACCCGGCTGATCCCAAAACTGCCACTCAATTTCTCCTGGCTGGCCCTGGCCGCGGCGGATTTGCACCTCACCATCGCGCGGCTGCGCCTGGAGGGCCTCGATCTGCTGGATGTCCATGGCCATGCCATGCTGGCCGATGGCCGTGCCCGGCTCGACCCCCTCGCGCTCACCCTGCCAGGCGGCCGCCTGACCCTGCGCGCCGCCGCCGATGGCGCCCAGCCCTTGCCGCAAATGCAGCTTTCCCTGCGCGGCGATGCGCTGGACAGCGCCGCCTTCCTGGCGGTCTTCGGCCTCACGCCGCCCTTTACCGGCCGGGGCGAGATCGATCTCGATCTGCGCGGCCAGGGCGCCGATACCCAGGCCTGGGCAGCCTCCTCGGTGGGACATATCGGCTTTGCCCTCACCGATGGCCAGATGCCGCAGCGGCTGCTGGGCGCCCTGCTGCCGCGCGGCGGCCAGGGGGGGGCGGGCGAAATCGCCATTGCCTGCCTCGCCGGCCGCTTCGATGTGGTGGCCGGCATCGCCCAGGCGAGGGCGCTCTATGCCGATGGCAGCCTGGGGCGGATCAATGGCCAGGGCCAGATCAGCCTGCGCGACGAAACCCTGGCCCTGCGGCTGAACACCGATCTGCGCATCCCCATTCCCGGCACGGCAGGGCTGCGGGTGCGCGCGCCAGTGCCGGTGACCGGCATGCTCAGCACCCCAAGCTTCGAGGGCATGGGCCTGATCGGCCAGGGCCTCAGCCAGATCATGGGCAATGGCGGCGGCAGTGGCGGCCCCATCACCCTCGAATGCGGCCCGGCGCTGGGCATGGCCCGCGCCGGCCGCTCCGGCCCCATCCCCACCTCGCTCGCCCCCCATGACCAGCCAGGCCAAGCGCCTCGGCCCAACCTGAATGATTTGCTGCGCGGAGTGCTGGCACGATGAAGCGATTTTGGGACGAGGCCCGGGTTGAGCCGGCCGAGGGCGGCTTGGCCGTGCTGCTGGATGGCCGCCCGGTGCGGCTGCCCGGCGGCGGCGCGTTGCGGGTGGAGGGCCATGCCCTGGCCCAGGCGCTGGCCGCCGAATGGCAGGCCGCCGGCGGCGCCAAGGGCCGAGACTTCCGCCCCGAGGATATCCCCCTCACCCGTCTCGTCGGCACCGCGCAGGAAAAGGTAGCGCCCGACCCAGCCCCCATGGTCGAGGGCATCGCCCAATACGCCGCCTCAGACCTCTTATGCTATCGCTCGGAGGACCCGCGCCTCGCCGCCATCGAGGCGCTGGAATGGGACCCCTGGCTGGAATGGAGCGCCCGCGAATTGGCCGCCCCCCTGCTGCTCAGCCACGGCATCATCCACATCACCCAGCCCGAGGCCTCACGCCTCGCCCTGCGCCGGGCGGTGGCGGCATGCGATGCCTTCGCCCTCACCGCCTTGGGCAATGTCGTGCCGCCCCTGGGCAGCCTGGTGCTGGGCCTGGCCTTTGTCCGCGGCGAGCTCGACGCCGCCGAGGCCTTTCGCATCTCGCTGGTCGATGAAACCTTCCAGGAGGAATTCTGGGGCGTGGATGAGGAGGCGCAAAAGCGCCGCCGGCTCATCGCCGCCGAAATCACCCTGGCCGAACGCATGCTGCATCTGGCGCGCATCGCGGCATGAAGGCCCGGCATCTGCTCATCGCCGGGCGGGTGCAGGGCGTGGGCTTCCGCGAATGGCTGGTCGAGACGGCGCGGGCGCATCACCTCACCGGCTGGGTGCGCAACCGCGCCGATGGCCGGGTTGAAGCGGTGCTGGCCGGCGAGGAACCGGCCATCGCCGCCGTGCTTTTGCTCGCCCGGCGCGGCCCACCCCTGGCCCAGGTGAGCGATATCGAGGAGAATTTCTGCGAACCGCCGGAAGAGCCCGGTTTCATCCGGCGGCCCAGCATCTGAGGAAACAACACCCCATGTCCGAACGCTTCCCCATGCTCACCCCACAGAGCATGACCCCGGAACAGGCCCGCATCGTCGAGAGCATCGCCGGCACCCGCGGCGGCAATGGCGCCCGCGGCCCCTTCAACATGTGGCTGCGCGTGCCCGAATTGGCCGACCGCATGCAGAAAGTCGGCGCCTATATCCGCTATGAGGCGGCGCTGCCGCAGAAGCTGGTGGAATTCGCCATCTGCATCACCGCGCGCGAATGGAACGCCGCCTATGAATGGTACGCCCACGCCATCCTGGCGAAGCAAGAGGGCCTGGCCACCGCCATTCTCCAGGCCGTGGCCGATAGGCAGCGCCCCACCGGCATGGATGCCGCCGAGACCGCCATCTGGGAATTCTGCACCGAATTGCACGCCGAGCGCGGCGTGACCGAGCCGCGCTTCGCCGCCGTCCGCGCCATTTTCGGCGAGGCCGGCGTCACCGAACTCACCGCCACCTGCGGCTATTACGTGGCGGTGGCGATGACGCTCAATGTCGCCCAGGTGCCACTGCCCGATGACGGCGTGCCCTTCGCGGTCTAGCGCCTGTTCCGTTCGCCTTGGCTCACTGCACAGGCTCTAACCTTTTGTTTGTCGAGCATCTTTATCCGCCCAAACGATTCCGTTTGAGCGGATGATGCTCTAACGCCGC
Organism: Rhodovarius sp.; assembly: GCF_040399605.1. Lineage (NCBI taxonomy): Bacteria > Pseudomonadati > Pseudomonadota > Alphaproteobacteria > Acetobacterales > Roseomonadaceae > Rhodovarius > Rhodovarius sp. Next base: position 31,920 of record NZ_JBBARU010000035.1, read on the forward strand.
ACCAGCGGCATCACCTCAGCAGCGAAGCGGCGCATCTCAGCCTCAAAGGGCTGATATTGCAGCATGAAGGTCTCAATTCCGGCCTCATGAAACCGCTTCATCCGCTCCGCCACCTGGGCATAGGTGCCCACCAACCCGGCTGCGGTGCCGCCATTGGTGCCCAGCCGGTCGCTCTTCGCCATGGTGTGCTTCATCACCACATTGGGGTCGGTATGGACGGCTTGCTGCGCCACCATCGGCGCATCCAGCGCCGCCAGCCGGGCCAGCCGGTCATAGGCCGCCTGGGCCTCCTCCTCCGTCTTGCGGGCGATGACAAAGGCGGAAAGCCCATAGCGCAAAGCCGCATCGCGCCGCGGCCGGGCGGCGACATCGGCAATCAGCGCCTTCACATCCTCAATCGGCTGGCCATTGATGAACCAGACATCGCCCTGCGCCGCCGCCAGCGCCCGCGCCGGCTGCGATTCGCCGCCGATATAAATCCGCGGCCGCGCCCGGGTCGCCGCCCCGGGCACCAGTCTCGCGCCATCGACGGTGAAATGCTGGCCCTTATGATGCACCGTCTCGCCGCGCATCAGCGGCGCGACAATCGACAGCCATTCATCGCCCAGCGTGTAGCGGTCATCATGCGCCGGGAAGGGCAGGCCGGCCTTGTCCATCTCCGCCTTGTTCCAGGCATTGACCAGGTTGATGGCAAATCGCCCGCCGCTGATCTCCTCAATCTGCAAGGCCATCTTCGCCAGCACCACCGGATTGTAGAGCAGCGGCTTGATGGCGGCGATGATCTCAATCCGGCTGGTCAGCGCCGCCAGCGCCGCCGAACCAGTCCAGGCCTCCAACTCGCCATTGGCCGGGTTGAGCGGGTTGAAGGTGTGTTGCGCCACCAGCGTGCTGTCAAAACCCAACGCCTCGGCCTCCAGCACCAACGCCCGGTTGCGCGCCCAGGAAGCATCAAACGGCTCCTCCGGATCCTGCCGGGCGGCCCGGCTGCCATGCACCAAGGCCCAAATGCCAAAACGGGGAGGGGTATTGTCCATCCGCCGATCATTCTCCCGAGCAGGGGCGGCGTCCAGAGAGCGCTCGGACCGAGGGCCAAAGGGGCGGTCGCCAGCCTCGCCGGGCAGGGCGGCGTCGTTTGAGTGGTGGGTGGTTTCATCTCCCAGGCTCCACCTTGGTAGAAACGAAGAGTGAGGGAAAACAAGATCGAGGGGCTTTGCCCCTCGAGCACCCCAGGAGGGTCGACATGTATGTCGAC
>NZ_JBBARU010000036.1:0-33059 GCF_040399605.1 Rhodovarius sp.
GTGCAGCGGATTCGCGAGCGACAATCTTAGCGTCAGCCTGTTCGCAGTGGCCGGGTAACGCAGCGCCTTGCCTCCAACACACATCCACCGCCAAGCGCGGCTTCAGTATAAAAAGCATGGAGCCTCTTTCAATGAATAGAGTATTAACGGTAATAGGATCTGGATTAATCGTAAGCGCAGCCACGATGCCCTTTGCGTGTTGGCCTTGACCGTCAGCCCCTATCGGCCGGCACCCATCACCACGGCATCAGCTCATCGATCCGCCCATTGGGCCATCCATTCACACGCCCATAGAAACCGAGCCGGAGCCGCTCTGGAACCGTTTCACCGAGAGCGAAGACGGTGAAACGGCCCTAGGCTTTGTTTTATTGCATTTTCCGAGTCGCCTTGCGAAGTCGCAAGGCTTTAACATGCTCTAGCCGCCCAGCGCCGCCTTCACCATTGGGCCTGCCTTGCCCATGTCGAGTGCCGCAGCGTGCCTGGCCTTCAGCGCGGCCATCACCCGGCCCATATCCTTGCTGGAGGACGCTGCGGTTTCGGCCACCGCCTCGGCCACTGCGGCCGCCATGGCGGCCTCGTCCATCTGCTGTGGCAGAAAGGCCTCGATCACCGCTATCTCGGCCTCTTCTTTCTCGGCAAGTTCGGGGCGGTTGCCCTGCCGGTACATCTCCACCGATTCGCGCCGACTCTTCACCATGGAGCGCAGCAGGCCCACCAGGGCGGCATCATCCAGGGGCGGGCCAGGGCGCGCGGCAATATCCGCGTCCTTCATTTTGGCGATGATCATGCGAATGGCCGAAGTGCGCGGCGCGGTGCCCGCCTTCATGCTGGTCTTCATCTCTTCCGTGAAGCGGCTGCGCAAATCCATCTCGGCGTTCCTATCTATGCCCCCAGCGGGCCAATCCGTGGGGCGGTGGGTTTAGCGCGCAACCGGGCCCATTGCATCACCCATCGGCCATCCGGCTCACTCCCGGCGCATAATGCCATCGGTCAGCAGGTTGGCCCAACTCCGGCTGCGGAAATTGGTCCGCAAACGGTCCTCATCGTAATCCTCGCGCAGCCATTGCAAAAAGGGCTTGGGCCAGGCCCGGGTATATTCGGCGATGAAGGCGTCCAGAATGCCGGTGCGCGCGGCCGAAACATGGCCATGCCGCCAAGTGAGTTGCCGCGTGGCTTCCTCAGGCCCACGGCCCTGCAACAGCAGCCAGATAGCAGCAATGAGGCCCGTGCGATCAGCGCCGGATTTGCAGTGGATCAGAATGGGCTCGGGCAAATCCGACAGCATGGCCGCCAGCCGCTCGATCCGTTCCCTATGCGGCGCGCCACGACTTTCGAAGGGGGCATCAGCATGCACCAGGCCAAGTCGCGCAGCCTCTCGCCGGCTCAAAGTATCAGCACCGCAACTCTCGCGGTGGCCGCGCAGGTTCAGCAGGGTACGAATGCCATGCCGGCGCACCGCGGTGCGGAGTTGGAAGGGCAGCGGATGGTTGGAACGGTAAAGCCGGCCATCCTCCACCACGCCCCAATTGCGCCAGGTCAGCCGCAGCGCGGCGTGGTCGATGAAAAGCGCGTTGGTCCAGGGAGCCATGGCTGTGGGATATGGCGCAAAGCTGCGCGCTATTCCATCCGCGCGCCGGAGAGACGGACCATTTCCTGCCATTGCGGCCTTTCCCGCCGCACCCGGGCATGGACCCCCTCAGGCGCGCTGCCCACGCAGCGCGCACCAGCGCGCATAAACCGCTCCTGCACCGCCGGGTCGGCCGCAATCGCCTGCATCGTGGCCGAGGCGCGTTCGATGATGGCAGCCGGCACACCAGCGGGGAAGGCAAAGGCGCACCAGCTCTCCACCACGAAATCGGCAATGCCGGCCTCTGCCATGGTGGGCACATTGGGCAGGCCAGGCCAGCGCTCGGCGGAGGTGACCGCGAAGGCCCGCGCCCGGCCCTCCTGGATGAGCGGCACATAGCTCGCCAGATTGTCGATGGCGAAGGTGAGGTCACCGGCCAGCATCGCCGGAATGATCTGAGCGGCACCGCGGAAGGGCACATGCTGCCCATCCAGCCCTGTCTTGCCGCAGAAGAAACTGCCCGAGAGATGCGCCGTGGTGCCAACGCCGGGGCTGCCATAGCTCACCCCCTGGCGGCGCGCCCGGCCCCAGGTGATGAACTCGGCCGCCGTGGTGGCCGGGCAATGGGTGGTGGAGGCAATAAAGACATTGGGCAGCGTCCAATGCATCGAGATCGGCTGCAGATCACGGTCCGGATCATAGGGCATGCGGGCGAAGAGGTATTGATTGATGGTCCAGCCACCCACCGTGACGGGGGCCATGGAGTAGCCATCCGGTGTGGCCTTAGCCAGCGCATCGGTGCCTATATTGCCGCCGGCGCCGGGGCGGTTCTCGATGAGGAAACTTTGGCCGAGCCGGGCCTGCAGTTGCTCGGCCAGCAGCCGGGAGAGCACATCGGTCGAGCCACCGGGCGGCCAGGGCACGATGATGCGCACCGGGCGCTCGGGCCATTGGCCCTGGGCCGAGGCTATGGCTGGCAAGGCCAGGCCGGCGGTCAAGATATGGCGGCGGTGCATCATTGTGTCTCGTTCCCGGTGGCGGCGGATAGAGCCATGCGATGGGTCTCTCGGCAAGCGGTGCGCTGGCACATCAGCGCGCGGGCGCGGTCTGCGCCTCGGCTGGGGTGGCATTGGCCGGTGCGGGCGTGGCGGGTATCCGCTCCGGTGCGGGGTAGGTCCGCGGATAGGTGATTTGGTCCGCCGGTCCCGGCGGCCGCGGTGGCCCCACTCGGCCGCATGCCGCCAGCAGGGCCAGCGCCAGAATCGCGCTCAGGCTCCTCATGCCAGCTTCTCCTGCCAATACTGCACCATCATGGCCACATTGACGGGTGCGGTCCCACCGAAGCTTGTGCGGCTGGCGGCGGAGGCGGCGGGGGTGAGCACGCCAAACACACTCTCCGTGATGCGCGGCTCCACCGCCTGCATCTCGCGCAGCGTCAGACCGGCCAGGTCAACGCCCATCGCCTCGGCCTGGGCAACCAGGCGCCCGGTCACGTGATGCGCGTCACGAAACGGCATTTTCAGCTCGCGCACCAGCCAATCCGCCAAATCGGTGGCGGTGGAGAAGCCCGCACCTGCGGCCTCGGCCATGCGGTTGAGGTTGGGCTTCATGTCGCGCAGCATGGCGGCGGTGGCCGCCAGGCACAAAGCGAGGCTTTCGGCGGCATCGAAGACGCCTTCCTTGTCCTCCTGCATATCCTTGGCATAGGTCAGGGCAAGGCCCTTCATGACGGTGAGCAGCCCGACCAACGCGCCATTGATCCGCCCGGTCTTGCCGCGCACCAATTCGGCGGCGTCCGGGTTGCGCTTCTGTGGCATGATGGAACTGCCCGTGGTCATGCCATCGCCCAGTTTCACGAAGCCGAAGCTGGGGTTGGTCCATATCACCAGCTCCTCGGCGAAGCGGGAGAGGTGGGTGGCGCAGATCGCGCAGGCCGCCAGAAATTCCAGAGCGAAATCGCGGCTGGCCACGCTGTCCAGGCTATTGCGGGTGGGGCCTGCAAAGCCCAGCGCTGCGGCGGTGGCGTGGCGGTCGATGGGAAAACCGGTGCCGCAGAGTGCCGCGGCACCAAGTGGGCATTCATTCAGCCGGTTGCGGGCATCGCGCATGCGCGAGAGGTCGCGGCTGAGCATTTCCACATAGGCCATCATGTGATGCCCCAGCGTGGTCGGCTGGGCCGGCTGCAAATGGGTGAAGCCAGGCATCAGCGTGGCGGTATGCGCGGCGGCAACGCCAACAAAGGCGCGCATGCAATCCTCGATCTGCCCTGCCAGCCCATCCATGGCGTCGCGCACCCAAAGGCGCATATCGGTGGCCACCTGGTCATTGCGGCTGCGCCCGGTGTGCAGGCGCTTGCCGGCCTCGCCAATGCGCTCGGTCAACCGGGCCTCGATATTGAGGTGGATGTCCTCCAGCGTGGAGTCGAAGGCGAAATTGCCGGCGGCGATATCCTGGCCGATCTGCTCCAGGCCGCGCTCGATGGCAGCCAGGTCCTCGGCGGTGATAATGCCAACCTGGGCCAGCATCCGGGCATGGGCGAGGCTGCCGCGAATGTCCTGGCGCCACATTTTTCGGTCGAAACCGATCGAGGCGTTGATCTCGGCCATGATGGCGGAGGGGCCTTCGGCATAGCGGCCGCCCCACATCTGGTTTCCGGCTTCGATGGTATTGGGTATGGACACGGGAATGATGAACCTTCCGGGTAGACGCGTTGCATTGGTTTTAGGCGTGGCGGCGCTGGCCCGTCCAGCGCGCGCCGCTGGGCGGGGCGGGCTGGACCGTCTGACGGAGGCGACCCGCGCCTTGCCCGAGATCAGCTTCAACACTGCCGAGGGGCTGACCCAGGGCCCATCGGCGTTTCGCGGCCGCGCGCTGCTGATCAATCTCTGGGCCACCTGGTGCCCGCCTTGCGTGGCGGAAATGCCCGCGCTGGACAGAGCGGCCGCCGCACTGGCGGGTGATGGCTTTGTCGTGCTGCCGCTCTCCTCCGACCGTGGCGGCGCGGCCCAGGTGCAGGCTTTCTACGCCCGCACCGGTGTAGCCCACCTGCCTGTGCTGCTGGACCCGCGCGGTATTGCCGCCCGGGTGCTGGGCGCCCGCGGCCTGCCCACCACCATTATCGTCAATCGTGCGGGAGAGGAGGTGGCAAGGCTGGAGGGCGAGGCAGAGTGGGACAGTCCGGCCATGCTGGCCACGCTGCGCCGCCTCGTTGGCCCGCGCACCTGACAAGCCGGCCGCCACGGTGTAGCGCTGCGACAACAGGGGAGCGGTTCATGCGGGTTCTGATGCTGGGCGCCGGCGCGCTGGGTGGATATTTCGGTGGCCGGCTGGCCCAGGCCGGTGGGGATGTGACCTTTCTGGTTCGCCCCGCGCGCGCCCGGGCCTTGGCCGAGCATGGTTTGCGCATTGTCAGCCCCTTCGGCGACGCCACCTTGGCGGTGAAGACCATCACCGCCGAGGCGCTGCGCCCTGGCTATGATATCGCGATCATGACCGCCAAGGCCTATGATCTGGCCGATGCCATTGCCACCCTGCGCCCGGCGATGGATGGCCATATGGCGGTGCTGCCGGTGCTCAATGGCCTGTCGCATATCGAGGCGCTGCAGGCTGCCTTTGGGCCCGGGAACGTGCTGGGGGGGCTGGCGAAAATCCAGGCCACGCTCAGGCCCGATGGCGTGGTGCAGCAGCTCAATGACTGGCGCTGGCTCACCTTTGGCGAATTGGCGGGCGGCGACTCGGCCCGCACGGCGGCGCTGGCCGAGGCCTTCCGGCCTGCCATAGGCATGGTGGCTCAGGCGGTGCCGGATATCCGCCAGCAGATGTGGGAAAAAATGGTGCATCTGGGCACCTCCGCCATTTGCACCGTGCTGATGCGCGCCGCGGTGGGCGAGATTGCCCGCGCCGAGGGCGGCGTGGCCTTCATGCAGGGCGTGCTGGAGGCCAATGCCGCCATCGCCGCGGCCCATGGCCACTCCATGCCCGACAGCTTCATGGCGCAGTACCGCGCCATGTTCAGCGAGACGAACAGCCTCTATGCCACCTCCATGCTGCGCGATCTGGAGGGGGCCAAGCCCTCTGAGGGCGAGCATATTCTTGGCTACCTCGCCACCGCCGCCGCGCGGCTGGGGGTGGTGAGCCCGGCGCATGGCCTGGCTCTGCTGCATGCCCGTGCCTATGAGAACCGTCGAGCCGCAAACCGCTTGCCCGGAGGCTAAGGCTGGTTCAGGCTTCGCTCAAACGGAGGAAGCCTGATGAAGACCACCCGCCGCGCGGCATTCGCGCTGCTCGCTACGCCCGCTTTGGCCCAGACACGCTTCAGCGCGCAGCGCCCGGTGCGCATTATCGTGCCCTATACGCCCGGCGGCGTGTCCGACATCACCGCCCGGCTGATTGCCGACCCGCTGGCTGCCAGCTGGGGACAGCCGGTGGCGGTGGAAAACCGCGCTGGCGCCGATGGTGTGATCGGCACAGAAGCCCTGGCCCGCGCCGCGCCGGACGGCCATGCCCTGGCCCTTGTCTCGGTCGCGCATCCGGTCAATGCCGCCTTCTACCGCCTGCCTTTCGACACCATGGCCGATTTCACCTTCCTAACCATGGCCACGCGCACGCCGCTGGTGATCTGCGCTGCCCGGAATTTCGGTGCCAGCACGCCGGCTGAATTGGTGGCCCTGGCCCGCGCCCGGGGCGCGGGTGCTATCAGCTTCGCCGGAACTGGCGGTGTCGTGCGCCTCGCGCCGCTGATGTTCGCCAACCAGACCGGCATTGAGCTGAGCTATGTACCCTATCGCGGCAGCACCCAGGCGCATCCGGATCTGATCTCGGGCCGGGTGGACATCATGTTCGACACCGTGCCGGCAGCCCTGCCGCATATCCAGGCCGGCACGCTCAAGGCGCTGGCCACCACCGGCGCCGCCCGCAGCCCGCAATTGCCCGATGTGCCGACCGTGGCCGAGGCCCTGCTGCCCGGCTTCGAGGCCACCACCTGGGGTATGGTGATAGGCCCTGCCAATATGGCGGAGGAGCTGGCGGCGACCCAGTCGCGCGATATCGCCGCCGCGCTGCGCAACCCTGTTGTGCTGGACCGCCACCGGGTGCTGGGGGCTGAGGTGATCAGCACCTCGCCGGCTGAAACCCGCGCCTTCGTGCAGGCTGAGCTGACAAAATGGGGCGCGGCGGCGCGGCTGGCGGGGATTGAGCCGCAGGCGGCGCGATGAGGCGCCGCCCTCTTGCCCCGCTGCCAGGGCGCAGGGGAGGGCCTTCCAGCTTCTCTGGGGTTTTGGTCCCGGCGGCGGTTCGGCCAGCATCCTAATCTTTATGCGCGCATGCGCGCGGCGCTGGCGAGGTAGCCCGGCGCGGGCCATATGGGGCGGGTGAATGAACCTCTCGCCCTCTACATCCACTGGCCCTTCTGCACCTCGAAATGCCCATATTGCGATTTCAACTCGCATGTGCGCGAGGCCGGGGTGGACCATACCCGCTTTGCCGCAGCGTTGCGGGCGGAGTTGGCGCATGAGGCGGCGCGGCTCGCGCCGGGTGCGAGCGGCAATGGAGCGCGCCGGCCCCTGGCCTCGATCTTCTTCGGCGGCGGCACACCCAGCCTAATGCTGCCGGAGACCGTGGCGGCGCTGATCGCGGACGCCACAGCATTGTTCGAGCCCACGCCCGATATAGAGATCACACTCGAAGCCAACCCAACCAGCGTGGAACTGGGCAAGCTGCGCGCCTTCCGCGAGGCGGGCGTGAACCGGGTCTCGCTCGGCGTGCAGGCGCTCTCCGAGGATGCGCTGCGCTTCCTTGGCCGCCGCCATGATGCATCAGAGGCCATCGCCGCACTCGAACTCGCCCGCAAAACCTTCCCGCGGGTCTCCTTCGATATGATCTATGCCCGCCCCGGCCAAAGCGAGGCCGCCTGGCGGGCCGAGCTGCGCCAGGCGCTGGCGCTGGCGGCCGATCACCTCTCACTTTACCAACTCACCATCGAGCCAGGTACGCGCTTCGCCACCGAATATGCCCGCGGTGCTTTTGCCCTGCCCGAGGGGGACGAGGCCGCGCGGCTTTACTTCGCCACCGCCGAGGAGGCGGCAGGCTTCGGCCTGGCACCCTATGAGGTGTCGAACTACGCCCAGCCGGGAGCGCAGAGCCGGCACAACCTGGCGTATTGGCGCTATGGCGATTATCTCGGCATCGGCCCCGGCGCGCATCAGCGCTTGCTGTTGGATGGTGAGATGTTGGCCACCCGCCGCCATCGCGGCCCCGAGGAATGGGCCGCCCGCGTCGAACGCACTGGCCATGGCGGCACCGAGGAACAGGCCCTGACCCCGCAGGATCGCGGCCGCGAGGCGCTGCTGATGGGCCTCAGGCTGGATGAGGGGGTGGACCCGGAGCGTATTGCCGCCCGCTCCTCCCTGCCATTCGCCGAGACGGTGGATGCGGCCATGCTCGCCGCCTGCATTGATGAGGGCTATCTGGAGTGGCGCGGCCAACGGCTGCGCACCACCATCGAGGGCCGGCTGCGGCTGGACGCCATGCTGCCGGTGCTGCTGCGCTGAAGCCCTGCCCGGGGCTCAGGCTGGCTCCGTCACTCGCGCATCCAGCCGATAGCCACCGCCCTCGGTCAGCAGCAGGCGGGTGTCATTGGGGTCAGGCTCTATCTTCTGGCGCAGGCGATAGATATGGGTCTCCAAGGTGTGGGTGGTGACGGCGCTGTTGTAGCCCCAGACCTCATTGAGCAAAGTCTGCCGCGGCACCGGTTTGCCGGCCGCCCGATAGAGGTATTTGAGGATCGCTGCCTCTTTTTCGGTTAGGCGAATTTTCCTGTTTCGTCCGCTTTCCACCAATTGCTTGGAGGCTGGGCGGAAGAGGTAGGGCCCCACGGTAAAAACCGCGTGCTCGGAGTTGTCGAACACCCGCAATTGCGCCCTGAGCCGCGCCAGCAATTCATTCAGGCGGAAAGGCTTGGCGATATAACCATTCGCGCCACTATCGAGGCCGCGCACCACATCCTGCTCGGCCCCCGCGCCGGTGAGCATAATGATGGGCACCGAGACGCCAGCCTTGCGCAATCTGGCGCAATATTCCCTTCCGTCACAATCCGGTAGACCGATATCGAGCAGGATGGCATCGAAACGCGACTCCTCCAGTGCCAGCAACCTGTCAGCCGCCGCAGCGCTCTCAGCGGCCACCGGGGTGAATTCGCCATCGATCGCCAGCTGATCGAGCAGCGTGTCACGCACCGCCGCTTCATCATCGATAATCAGAACGGGCCGGGGAGTGGCCATGCGAACACCTCGTTTTAGGTTCATGGACACGGACCACCCCACCGAGTTTGGAAGGGGGCGAAAACGCGACCTCACGGACTTAGCACCTAATCCCGCTGGAAGGTGAAGCGATTCGTGCATTCAATCGCGCAGATGTGACTTAGTATGGGACGCCCATGGACTGAAACGTGAAGCTCCCCACATGTGGCGCAACACCTCCCACGCCACATCTGAGGCGTTGAGTCCTACCACAATGGAATTTGCCAGAATGTCTCTCCTTTTTGTGAGCCCGCCCGAAGGCCACGCGCCAGCACCCCAAAACGGGGTGCTGGCCATGCGCGCGGTGCATCGGGCCATGGCGGATCTGCGGCGCGGCACGCCGGTGCTGGTGGGCGGGCCGGATGGCGCCCTGGTGGTGGCCGCCGCGGAGACGGTGGGGGCCGAGGGTCTGCGCGAGTTGATGGCCGTGGCGCTCTGTGCGCCGGTATTGCTGCTGGCGCCGGTGCGTGCCGCCGCGGTGCTGTCACGCCCGGTATCGCTCAGCGCGCCCGAGCAAGGGGCCGTCGCCCTCAGCCTGCCCGAGGGGCTGCTGACGCCCCAGCGGCTGCGCGGGCTGGCCGACCCCACCGCCGAATTGCTGTTGCCCGAGCAGCCCGAGCGGGTGGCTTCTCCCGTGCTGGCTGCGCCGGCTCTGGCACTGGCCAAGCTTGGCCGCCTGCTGCCCGCCCTGGTTGCGGCCCCGGCGCGGGAGGGTGTCGAGGCCGAGACCCAGGGCCTGGCCCTGGTGGCCGCGGCCGATATCGCCGCCTATCCGCCCTCCGCCGCCACCACCTTGCGCCCGGTGGCCGAGGCCCGGGTGCCGCTGGAGCATGTGCCCGAGGCGCGGATCATCGCCTTTCGCGCCGCCGATGGCGGAATTGAGCATCTGGCTATCCTAGTGGGTGACCCGGTGGGCTTCGCCGCTGCCGGCGGCACACCGCTCGCCCGTGCCCATAGCGAGTGCTTCACCGGCGACCTTCTGGGCTCGCTGCGCTGCGATTGCGGGCCGCAGCTGCGCGGCGCACTGCATAAGATGGCCAGCCATGGCCATGGTGTGCTGCTCTATCTGGCGCAGGAGGGCCGCGGCATTGGCCTAGTGAACAAGCTGCGGGCCTATGCGCTGCAGGACCAGGGGCTGGACACGCTCGATGCCAACCGGGCGCTCGGCTATGGCGCGGATGAGCGCAACTTCCTCGTCGCCGCCGAGATGCTGCGCCAGCTCGGCATCGGCCGGGTGCAATTGCTGACCAACAACCCGGACAAGCTGGCCTCCCTGGCCGCCTGCGGGATCGAGGTTGAGGGCCGGGTAGCGCATGAATTCGCCGGCAATGGCGTCAATGATGGCTACCTCGCCACCAAGGCCGTGCGGTTCGGCCATATGATCGGCGAGAAGGGCTGAACCCGATGGCGCCGGCCCTTTTGGTTGAGGCGCCGCGCCCGCGTTAGCGCGAGGCTGCCCGGTGCGCGCTTGATTCGCTGTTGCTGTTCATGCGGCAAATCCAGCCCGCCCATGTGCGGGGGGCCTTGCTCAATATCGGCGAGTAGGCTGATAGGCCCCCATGCGTGTCATTTTCATGGGCAGTCCCGAATTCTCCGTCCCCGCCCTGCGGGCGTTGCATGCCGCGCATGAGGTCGTCTGCGTCTATGCCCAGCCGCCCAAGCCTGCCCATCGCGGCCAGCGGGAGACGCCATGCCCGGTGCATCTGGCCGCCCTGGAACTGGGCTTGCCGGTGCGCACCCCCGCTCGGGTGCGGCGCGATGCGGCCGAACACGCCGCTTTTGCCGCCCTCGCCGCCGATGTGGCGGTTGTCGCCGCCTATGGCCTGATTCTGCCACCGGCCATGCTGGAGGCACCGCGCCTGGGCTGCATCAATATCCATGCCTCGCTGCTGCCGCGCTGGCGGGGGGCGGCCCCCATCCATGCCGCGGTGTTGGCCGGCGACGCTCAAAGCGGTATCACCATCATGCGCATGGAAGAGGGGCTGGACACCGGCCCCATGCTGCTGCGTGAGGCCATGGCGCTTCACCCGCGCATCACCACGCCCGAATTGCATGACGCGCTGAGCGCCATGGGGGCTGACCTTATCCTGCGCGGCCTGGCGGAACAGCCCATCGCCACCCCGCAGCCTGAGGCAGGCGCCACCTACGCCGCCAAGCTCAGCAAAGCCGATGGGCTATTGGATTGGCGCGAGCCGGCGGCAGGGCTGGAGCGGAGGGTGCGGGCGATGAACCCCTGGCCGGGCGCCTTTTTCCCCTTGGGGCCGGACAATATCCGCGTGCTGGATGCAATGGCCGCCCCCGGCACCGGCGCGCCTGGCCAGCAGCTTTCCCCGGGCCTGATCGCCTGCGGCGAGGGCGCGCTGCGCCTGCTGCGCCTGCAACGCCCCGGCCGCGCCGCGATGGAGGCCGATGCCTTCCTGCGCGGCACCGCTTTGCCCGCGCAGCTCTGATGCCGCGCTACGCCCTTGTGCTGGAATATGACGGCGCGGCCTTTCAGGGCTGGCAGCGCCAGTCCAATGGCCCTTCGGTGCAGCAGGTGCTGGAGGAGCAGGCCGCGGCGCTCAATGGCGGCGAGAAGGCCGTGGCGGTGGCCGCTGGCCGCACCGATTCGGGCGTGCATGCGCTGGGCCAGGTGGCGGAGATCACCCTTTCCGCCGCTCTCGCGCCGGAAAAGCTGCGCATGGCGCTGAATTTCCACCTCCGGCCCTGGCCGGTGGTGGTGCGCGCGGCGGCGATGGCGCCTGAGGGCTGGTCGCCCCGGTTCTCCGCCACCCAGCGAGGCTATCGCTACCGCATCCTCAACCGCTCCAGCCGCCCGGCGCTGGATGCCGGGCGGGTCTGGCATATCCCCTATGCGATGGATGCCCAGGCGATGCACCGCGCGGCCGAAGGCCTGCTCGGGCGGCATGATTTCTCGGCCTATCGCGCGGCGAGCTGCCAGGCGGCCTCGCCAGTGCGCACGATGGAGGTGCTGCGCGTGCGGCGCGAGGGCGATGAGATCATCATCGAGGCCGAGGCCCGCAGCTTCCTGCATCACCAGATCCGCAACCTGGCCGGCACGCTGGCGGAAGTGGGCAAGGGCCGCCGCCCCGAGACCTGGCCCCGGGAGGTGCTGGACAGCCGCGACCGCGCCCAGGCCGGCCAGACCGCGCCGCCCGATGGGCTGTGTTTCATGTGGGTGCGCTATGACACGCCGCCCGATTGGGTTTAGGCGCTACATCGTCATCCGGCCGACGACACCCTGCACGAAGAGCCCAATCGCGACATCGAGCAGCACAAACATCACCGCACTCGCCCCGGGAATGCCCAGGGCATGTTTGGTGACGAACCATTCCAGCCACATCGCATAGCCCACCGCCACCAGGGCCAGCACCTGGGCAAAGCCTACCGGCAGCAGCATTCCAGGCGCCGAGAGCAGCACCAGCGCCGCGTATTGCGGAATATTCGCCCAGTTCCAGGCGGCAATGAAGCGCGGCCAAGCGGCCTCTCGCCCCGCCAGCTTCGCCATCATCTGCGAGGCCAGGGCAAAACCAACCCAGCCCACCACGAAGCCCACCGCATCAACCAGCCATTCGCCCATCCCCTCATTCACCCCGGTGATGAGGCCGAGAGCGAAGAACATCGGCCAGCAGATCGCACCGGCCCAGAAGCTGCGCATGGTCTCGGTGGGGGAGCCATCGAAGGCATTCATCCCCGTGGGCCTGCCGCGCGCCAATTCCAGCCCGCCTTCGAGGCCGATGGCGATGCTGCGCGTGGTGTCAGGTATTATGGTCAGGCGAGCAGCTCCTTGATGATGCTGGCATAGAGTATGGTGAGAGCCTGTAACTCGGCCACCGGCACGCATTCATCCACCTGATGCATGGTGCTGCCCACCCCACCCAACTCGGCCACAGGGCAGAGCCGGGTAATAAAGCGAGCGTCGGAGGTTCCCCCGCCAGTGTCCAGCCTGGGGGTCACCCCGGTTGCCGCCTGGGTGGCGCGCACAAGCGCATCCACAAATGGGCCAGGCTGGGTGAGGAAGCTCTCACCGCTCACCACCACGCGCAGATCATGTTGCGGCGCGTGGCGGGTGAGCACGGCGCGCAAATGCGCGGTCAGCGCGGTGGAATCATGCAACTCGTTGAAGCGGATGTTCAAAAAGGCGCTGGCCTGGCCGGGGATGACATTGGTCGCGGTATTGTCCACCTGAACGCCGGTCACCTGCAGGGTGCTGGCCTCGAACCATTGGCTGCCCGAATCGAGCGGGCTGGCCGTCAACGCCGCCAGGGCGGCGAGCAGCCGGTGGACCGGGTTATCGGCCTTCTGCGGATAGGCGCTGTGGCCCTGGCGGCCATGCACGGTGATCCAGGCGTTCATGCTGCCACGCCGGCCGATTTTCAGCGTATCGCCGAGCACGGCCTTGGAGGTGGGCTCGCCCACCAGGCACATATCGGGGACATGGCCATGTGCCTCCATCCATTCCAGCACGCGGAGGGTGCCATCCACGCTGGGGCCTTCCTCATCGCCGGTGATGAGCAGGGAGAGGGAGCCGGGATTGCTCTGCGGAATGGCGGCGATGAAGGCGGCGATGGCGCCCTTCATATCCTGCGCGCCGCGGCCAAAGAGGGTGCCGTTTTCGACATCGCCGGCGAAGGGTGGATGGGTCCAGGGCGCGGCGCCCGGCGGCACAACATCGGTGTGGCCGGCGAAGCAGAAATGTGGCGCGGTGGTACCACGCCGGGCGAATAGGTTGTCCACCTCATTGAAAGGCAGCCGCCAGCAGGTGAAGCCGCGGGCTTCCAGCGCCCGCTGCACCACATCCAGCGCGCCATCATCGGCAGGGGTGACGCTGGCGCAGCGGATCAGTGCCTGCGCCAGTGCCAAGACATCATGCGCCGCCGGGTCAAGCGCGGCAGCGGCGGGTTCAGTCACGCAGCAGGTCGTTGATCGAGGTTTTGGCGCGGGTCTGCGCATCCACCGTCTTGACGATCACCGCGCAATACAGGCTGGGGCCGGGTGAGCCATCGGGCAGCGGCTTGCCCGGCAGGTTGCCCGGCACCACCACGGAATAGGCCGGCACGCGGCCGACAAAAATCTCGCCCGTCGCACGGTCGATGATCTTGGTCGTGGCCGAAATGAACACGCCCATGGAGAGCACCGAGCCACGCTCGACAATCACGCCCTCCACCACCTCGGAGCGGGCGCCGATGAAGCAATCATCCTCGATCACCACGGGATTGGCCTGTAGCGGCTCCAGCACGCCGCCAATGCCCACGCCGCCGGAGAGGTGAACATTCTTGCCGATCTGCGCGCAGGAGCCCACCGTGGCCCAGGTATCGACCATGGTATTGGCACCGACATAGGCGCCCAGATTCACGAAGCTGGGCATCAGCACCACATTCGGCGCGATGAAGGCGGAGCGGCGCACGACGGCACCGGGCACAGCGCGGAAGCCCGCCTCTTTCCAGCGGTTTTCGCCCCAGCCGGTCCATTTCAGCGGCACCTTGTCAAAGGCGCCGGCGGCGGTGTCCATCGGCGCGCTGTCGGTCAGGCGGAAGGAGAGCAGCACGGCTTGCTTGAGCCATTGATTGACCGCCCAGCCATCGGCACCGGGTTCGGCCACCCGGGCCTCGCCACGGTCAAGCATGTCCAGCGCGGCCTCCACGGCCTCGCGGGCCGGGCCTTGGGTGCCGGAATTGATGGTGTCGCGGGCGGCCCAGAGGGCCTCGATCTCAGTTTGCAGGGTCATGGGCAGGGTCTCCTCGCCGCTGCTTTGCAGCGCGGGAGGCCGGCGTCAATCAGCCCTGCTCCAACTCGCTGTCCCAATACAGGTAATCCCGCCAGCTCTCATGCAGGTGGTTGGGCGGGAAGGCCCGGCCATTATCCTGCAATTCCCAACTGGTGGGCGCGCGCGGCTCCTGCCGGGGCAGCATATGGCATTCTCGCGGCAGCTTGCTGCCCTTGCGCAAATTGCACGGCCCGCAGGCGGCCACCACATTGGTCCAACTGGTCAGGCCGCCCCGGCTGCGCGGAATCACATGGTCAAAAGTGAGGTCATGCGCCGGGAAACCATCGCCGCAATATTGGCATTCGAAACTGTCGCGCAGAAACACGTTGAACCGGGTGAAGGCCGGCCGCCGGGCTGCGGGGATATAGTCGCGCAGCGCGATCACGCTCGGCAGGCGCATGGCGTGGGAGGGGGAATGCACCTCCACATCATATTCGCTGAGCACCGACACACGGTCGAGAAACACCGCCTTCACCGCATCCTGCCAGGACCATAGCGAGAGAGGAAAATAGGAAAGCGGCCTAAAATCAGCGTTTAGGACCAGGGCCGGAAAGCCTCCGGACCCGTGAACTGCTGCAAGATTGACCGTTCCGCCATCAGGCAAAGCGCCGCTCCTTCCGCTCTCGCGGGGTGCCAGTTCAGCGTGTGCCCACCACTCGTACTAGGCACCAGTTGAGGTAGCACCGTCGCGTGTGAGAACAGGTGTCCCATGAGGCTGCGCGCTTCGCAAGTGCCGCATCGCGTATTCACCAAGCCGTCATGTTACGCCATTGTGATACTGGGGGGCGGGGCGGCTGGTTGTTTGCCCAGCTTCTGCCAGATCCTCGCGGCAATGGCGCTATACATCGCTGCCACCTCACTCTCAGGCCGGCTGGCGGCGATGGGGGTGCCGGCATCGGCCAATTCGCGGATCTCCAATCTGATCGGCAAGGCGCCGAGAAATTCCGCCCCCAGCCGCGCGGCTTCCGCCTCCGCCCCGCCATGACCGAAGATATCGGCGCGATGGCCGCA
This sequence comes from Rhodovarius sp., assembly GCF_040399605.1. Taxonomy (NCBI): domain Bacteria; kingdom Pseudomonadati; phylum Pseudomonadota; class Alphaproteobacteria; order Acetobacterales; family Roseomonadaceae; genus Rhodovarius; species Rhodovarius sp. The sequence continues at coordinate 15,641 of NZ_JBBARU010000036.1, forward strand.
ATTCGGGCAGCAATAAAACGACATGTTCTCGATCAGGCCGAGGACGGGGACATTCACCTTCTCGAACATCCGCACCCCGCGGCGGGCGTCGATCAGCGCCACATCCTGTGGCGTGGAGACGATCACAGCGCCGGCCAGCGGCACGCGCTGGCTCATGGTGAGCTGCGCATCGCCCGTGCCCGGCGGCATATCCACCACCAGAATATCGAGCGCACCCCACTCCACCTGGCCCATCATCTGCTCCAGCGCGCCCATCACCATGGGGCCGCGCCAGATCATTGGCGTTTCCTGATCGACCAGGAAACCGATGGACATGGCCTTCAGCCCCCAGCGCTCAATGGGATGAATACGGCTGCCGGTGACGCGTGGCTTCTCCTGCGTGCCCAGCATCTGGGGCAGGGAGGGGCCATAGATATCGGCATCCAGCAGCCCCACCCGCAGCCCCTGCGCCGCCAGCGCCACCGCCAGGTTCACCGCGGTGGTGGATTTGCCCACGCCGCCTTTGCCCGAGGCCACAGCAATGATTTTGCTCACTTCCGGCAGCAGCATCTCACCCTGCCCGGTGGGCGGTTTCTTCCCGGGTGGGGCAGGCGGTTGGGCATGCGCTGTCAGCACCACGGTGGCCGAAAGCACGCCGGGGAGTGCCGCCAGCGCCGCCTCGGCGGCGGCCCGCATGGGCTCCAGCGCCCGGGCCTCTTCGCGCGGGACAGACAGCGTGGCCTGCACCAGACCATCGCGCGCCACCACCGCTTCCACCCTTGCGGGCTGCTTCACCACCTTCGCCAGGGCATTGCGCACTGCCTGCTCATCGCTCATCGCTTGAAAACCCTTCACTGCCGGGACATATGGCCATGGTGTGGTTCCGGTACGCCACGCGACGGCTGCCGCCTTTCGGCGTGGCCGCACATATGGCCGGGCCGAGCCGCGCGCGCATCCCCCTTGGGATGCCCGGGCGCGCGGCGTGAAGTTTATCTTGGCGGAGAATGCGGCGCAGATGGCGTGGAACAATGGCGGGCCGAGCCCCTGGGGCAACCCGCGACCCGGCGGACAACAGGGTGGGCCACCGGGTGGCTCTGGCGGCCCGGGCGGGCCCTGGGGCAATCCTCCTCCCTCCGGTTCGGGCGGCGGCGGCCGTGGCCCGGACATCGAGGATATGATCCGTCAGGCGCAGGACACCTTGCGCCGCTGGCTGCCGCAGGGTGGTGCCGGCGGCAAGGGCGTGGCGCTGCTTGGCGTTGTGCTGGTGGGCGTCTGGGCTGCCTCGGGGTTCTATCGCGTGCAGCCCGATGAGCTGGGCGTGGTGATGCGCTTTGGTGCCTTTGATCGCACCGCGCCGCCTGGCCTGAACTACGCCATCCCCTGGCCGGTCGAGGCGGTGACGACGCCGCGCGTCACCCGCATCAACCGCGTTGATATCGGCTTTCGTGCGGCGCCTGACGCCCTTCCGGGCGTGCGCCCTGTCTCGCAGCGCGACGTGCTGGCCGAATCGCTGATGCTGACTGGCGATGAGAACATCATCGACATTGATTTCGCCGTCTTTTGGCGCATCCGCGATGCCGGCGAATTCCTCTTCAACACCCGCAACCCCGAGGACACGGTGAAATCCGCCGCCGAATCGGTGATGCGCGAGATCATCGGCCGCACCAATATCCAGGCCGCGCTGACCGATGCGCGCGCCCAGATCGAGCAGGATGTACGCCGCGGCGCCCAGGCCATTGTTGATCAGTATCTGGCCGGCATCGAGATCACCCAGGTGCAGATGCAAAAGGTGGACCCGCCCTCGGCGGTGGTGGACGCCTTCCGCGACGTGCAGCGCGCCAATGCCGACCGTGAGCGCGTGCGCAACGAGGCGGAAAGCTTTCGCAATGACATCATCCCCCGTGCCCGCGGCGAGGCCGAGCGCATGGTGGCCGAGGCGCAAGGTTTTCGTGACAGCCAGACCGCGCGGGCGCGTGGTGAGGCTGGCCGCTTCACCGCCGTTCTCGCCGCCTATTCTCAGGCCCAGGACGTGACAATGCGCCGTATCTATCTTGAAACCATGGAAGACATCCTGCGCCGCAACAACATGGTGCTGGTGGATGACAGGCTGCAGGGCGTGGTGCCCTTCCTGCAATTGAACGAGGCCGGGCAGCCCCGCGCAGCCAGGCCGCCGGCGGTGCCACCACAGGTGTTCAACCCGCCTCCGGCTCAGCCTCAGCAACCCCGCAACCCGGGGGTGGTGCGATGAACAAGGCATTGATCGGGCTGCTCGCCCTGGTGGGTCTGCTGGTTGTCGCAGCCTCCTCACTCTTCACCGTGCATCAGACCCAGCAGGTGCTGGTCACCCAATTCGGCCAGCCGGTGCGCGTCATCCAAGCGCCCGGCCTGAACACCAAGCTGCCGCTGATCCAGAGCGTGATCGCCTTCGACCGCCGTCTTCTCGACTATGAAGGCCCGGGCGAGGAAGTCATCCTCGGCGACCAGCGCCGTTTGATCGTGGACAGTTTCACCCGCTTCCGCATCACCGACCCGCTGCTCTTCTTCCAGACCGTGGGCGCGGCCGAGCAGGGCATTCGCGGCCGGCTCTCCTCCATCGTCACCTCGTCCCTGCGCCGCGTTCTGGCTGGCGAGTCCCTGCTCGCTATCCTCTCGACCGACCGCACCAGGATCATGGGCGAGATCAGGCGCCAGGTGAATGAAGAGGCGCGGCGCTTTGGCATTGAAGTGGCCGATGTGCGCATCCGCCGGGCCGATTTCCCGGAGGAGAACACCCAGGCCATTCTGGCCCGCATGCAATCCGAGCGTGAGCGGGTGGCGCGTGAGGCCCGCGCCGAGGGTGCCGAGGTGGCAGCCCGCGTCCGCGCCAATGCCGAGCGTGACCGCACGGTGCTGCTGGCCGAGGCCGAGGCCAATGCCCAGATTCTGCGCGGCACCGGCGAGCAGGAGGCGATTCGCATCTTCGCCGAAGCCTTCAACCGTGACCCGGAATTCTACCAGTTCTGGCGCACAATGCAGGCCTATCGCGAGGTGTTTTCCAGCGGTGAGGCGCGGATGGTGCTGACACCGGAGAGTGATTTCTTCCGCTTCTTCCGCGAGATGCCCAGCCCGGGCAGCCGCTGAGCGCGGCCTGGGTGGGCGGCCGTTTCAGAAATTGGAGCGGCCGTTACTCTTTGCCACGGGCCGAGACCGAAGGGTCATCGGCCCGGGCTGCGATGTCTGTAGCGTGACCGGAGCTTCGCCGAGCAATCCATCGGCCTTCATGAGGTGATCATGCGTATACCAAATTGGCGTCTCCCCCTGGCGGTTCTGGCGCTCGGCCTTGCAGGTCCCATGCTGTCCCAGGCGCCTTTCGCCCAGACGCTTCCCCCCGTGGCCGCGCCGCCCGCAGCGTCGGCCACGCCCCAGGCCAATCCAGCCGTCGCGCCGCCCACCATCTCCAGCGGCCGGCCGGACAGTTTTGCGCCCCTGGCCCGCAGGCTGCTGCCCGCGGTGGTCAATATCTCCTCCACCATCGGCGGCGCGCCAGCGTCACGCCCCGGTGCCCGGCCCGACGCGCCTGACGCGCCCCAGGCGCCGCCCGGCAGCCCTTTCGAGGAGTTCTTCCGCGATTTCTTCAATCGCAACCGGCCAGGCCAGCCGCCGCAGGGCGGTGAGCGTGGCGAGGGCGGGCCCCCGCAGGGACGGCGCGGCCAGTCTTTGGGTTCTGGCTTTATCGTCGATGCCTCGGGCATCGTGGTGACCAATAACCACGTGATCGACGGTGCCACCGAGATCAACGTGATCCTGCAGGACAATACCAGCCTGCGGGCCGAATTGCTGGGCACCGACCCGCGGACTGACCTCGCCGTGCTGCGGGTGCGTCATTCCGCGCCATTGCCCTTCGTGCCCTGGGGCAATAGCGACACCGCCGAGGTGGGTGACTGGGTGCTGGCCATCGGCAACCCCTTCGGCCTGGGCGGCACGGTCACGGCTGGCATTGTCTCGGCGCGTGGCCGCGATATCCGCCAGGGCCCCTTTGACGACTTCATTCAGACCGATGCGGCCATCAACCGGGGCAATTCCGGCGGGCCGCTCTTCAACCTGCAGGGCGAGGTTGTGGGCATCAACACCGCCATCTATTCGCCCTCTGGCGGGTCGATCGGCATTGGCTTCTCCATCCCCTCGAACCTGGCGCGCGGCGTAGCGCAGCAATTGACCGAGGGTGGCCGGGTGCGCCGCGGCTGGTTGGGTGTGAATATCCAGCAGGTGACGGACGAGATTGCCGAATCGCTTGGCCTGCGCGGCACGGTGCGCGGCGCTCTTGTGGCCCGGGCGCAGGAAGGCGCGCCTGCGGCCAGTGCCGGCATTCGCAACGGCGATGTCGTGCTGCGCTTCAACAACCAAGATGTGCGCGACATGCGCAGCCTGCCTCGAATCGTGGCCGAGACGCCGGTGGGCAGCCGTGTGCCGGTGGTGGTCTGGCGCGATGGTCAGGAGCAGACTTTGACCGTCACCTTGGGCGAATTGCCGCCCGAGCAGCAGCTTGCCGCCGCCAATCCGCAGGGGCCGGGCCCGCAATCCGGCCTGCCGACAGAGATTGCCGGGCTTGGCATGCGCGTTGCGGCCATCACGCCCGAATTGCGGGAGCGGCTGCGGCTGCGCCCTGATCAGCGCGGCGTGGCGGTGGTGGATGTCGCGCCCAATTCCCCTGCGGCCGAACGTGAGTTGCGCCCGGGCGATGTGATCCTCGAAGTGCAGCAGGAACGGGTGAACACGCCGCAGGAACTCAACGAAAGGGTGGATCGCCTGCGGCGGCAAGGCCGTGGCACTGCCTTGTTCCTAGTGGAAAGCCAAAATGGCCAGCGCTTTGTGCCGCTGCGGCTGACGCCGGCGCGCTGAGGCGGCCCCAGGGGGGGGCAAAGGGAGGCGGGGGGGAGGGCACCCCCCCGCCATTACCATCACTCCGGGCGGATATTCGCCCGGCGCACGGCCTCACTGAAGATCTGCCGCTGTTCGGCGAGATAGGTCGCGAAGGCGGCCGCTGGCTTTGCATCCACCTCGACACCCACGGCGGCAAAGCGCTCCTTCATCTCCTGCGTCGCCATCACCTCCATCATCAAGGTGGAGAGGCGTTGGATAATGGCCGGCTGGGTGGCGGCCGGGACCATCAGGCCGATCCAGGCACCAAGATTGAAGCCGGGAATATCCGCCCCGACGGCCAGTGGTGTGACGCCCGGCGCCAGGGCCGAGCCATTTGCCAAGGAGACGCCATAGGCCCGCAGCCGCCCCGCCCGGACATGCGGCATGGTGGCGGCGGCGGTTTCCAGCGTGTAATGCACCTGGCCCGCCAGCAGCGCTGTCAACCCCGGCGCGCTGCCCTGGAAGGGAACATGGACGGCCTGAAGCCCTGAGCGTGCGTTGAAATACTCGGCGATGAGATGGGCCGTGGCGCCAGTGCCTGATGTGGCAAAGGTATAGGTCCCGGGCGAGGCGCGGACGACGGAGAGGAACTCGCCGATATTGCGGGCCGGGAAATCCGGATGTGTCACCAGCAGATAGGGCGAGAGGCCGGCCAGGGCGACCGGCGCTAGGTCGCGTTCGACATCATAAGGGGTGCGCTGAACCAAGGGGTTGACAGTGACCGGCCCGGCCGAGGCGGCGAGAAGCGTGAGGCCATCGGGGGCGGATTTGGCGGCCGCGTCGGTGCCGATCATGCCGCCGGCCCCGCCGCGGTTTTCCGGCACAACGGATTGGCCGAGGCGCTCTGTCAGCACCTGGGCAAGGATCCGGCCAATAAGGTCGGTGGCTTGGCCAGGCGGCCATGGTATGATCATCCGCAATGGGCGGCTGGGCCATGCCGGTGAGGTTTGGGCATGGCTGGCCGATGTTGCGGCCAGAGAGGCGAGCATCGCGCTGCGACGTGTTAACATGGTGGTCCCCCCTGTATTGATACAAGGTTACGAGAGCGTGGCGGTTATGCAAAGGGCCTTAAATCGGGTGCCGCAACTGCCAAAGCCGCTCATGCGCCTCGACCAGGCTGTCCATATTGCGCCGGCTATTGGCGCTGGGATCGACTTGCTGGCGGGTGAGCACCATTTCCAGTGTCCGCAACAATTGGTCAGCCACCTGATAATCAGCCTCATCACAGGCTTGGTGGAAGGCGGCCAGGATTTTGTCCGACAAACGCATATCACGGAGTGGAAAAAACCCATTCACGCCGTCGCGAAAGCTGGGAGCCAAATGATCGTCACCGTCCATGCCCAACCTCATTGCCATGCGGAAAATGCAACCGGTCAATATATAATAGGAAATTGAGGCGTCGGCAAATATTATTGCGTTGGCGTTGTGGCCCGAAGCTGGCCAATGATCATTCTGGCCATGCCATCTACGGCGGTGTCTGGCCTGAACAGGCTGCGCACACGGTTATCCGGCCCCACCAGATAGATAAAACTCGAATGATCCATGAGGTAATCGGTGGCATTGGGTGAATTGGCACGCGCATAAAATACCCTGAATTGGCGAGCGACGGCGGCTATCTGCTCCGTCGTGCCGGTCAGGCCCTGCAACCGGGGATGAAAACGGCTCACATAATCCGCCAAATTATCAGGCCGGTCGCGCTCAGGGTCGATGGTGATCAAGACCGGCGTCACACGGCCAGCCAATGGGCCCAGCATATCCATGACATCAGCCATCCGCCCAAGCTCGGTCGGGCAGACATCAGGACAAAAGGTGAAACCAAAATAGATGAGCATCCATTGGCTGGCATAATCGCGCTCAGTGACCGCCACGCCATCCTGCCGGGTCAGGCTGAAGGCGCCGCCGAGGGAAATGCCGGGGGGCAGTTGCACCACCCCTGCCGCCGAGGGCAGCTGCATATCCTGGCCGAAGATCTGGGCAAGCCTCTGGCCGAATGCATCCGCAAAGCTCTGCCCCGGCGCAAGGGTAAACCACACATGCGCCCACAGGCCGAAAATGGCAGCGAGCAACACGGCAACGCTGTAGCGGATGACCTTCAACATGGCGCCTAGATAGGCCCCCGCCGGGGTGTGGGCAAGCGGGCGCTCAACACCAAAGGGCCGGCCTCAGACATACCGGCCCTTCCAGCCCATCAATGCCGTGCGAGCGCGATTTCGCCCTCGGGCTGCGGCGTGGCGAAGGTGTTTTCAGCGAAAGCATCTTCCCAGGTGCCGGCGGTGCTGGCCTTCGAGTATTCAGTCGCCCGGTTCTCGAAGAAATTGGTGTGCTCGATGGCATTGAGCATTTCGTCGAGCCAGGGGAGGGGGTTGCGCTCGATGTGGAACATCGGCTCCAGGCCCAATTGCTGCAGCCTGCGGTCGGCGATGAAGCGGATATATTGCTTCACGCTCTCAGCCTCGAGGCCCTGCACGCCGCCGAGCTCGAAGGCCAAGTCAATGAAGCTGTCCTCATGCTCCACAATGGTGGCGCAGATCAGGTAAAGGTCACGGCGCAGCTCCTCAGTCCAAATCTCCGGGTTTTCCTGCACGAAGGTGCGGAAGAGCCGGATCACGCTGAGGCAATGCAGCGTCTCGTCGCGGACCGACCAGGAGACGATCTGCCCCATGCCCTTCATTTTATTGAAGCGCGGGAAATTCATCAGAATGGCAAAAGAGGCGAAAAGCTGCAGCCCCTCGGTAAAGGCACCAAACGCCGCCAGCGTCTTGGCAATCTCAACCTTACTATCCACCTTAAAGGAGTGCATGTAGTCGTACTTGTCCTTCATCTCCTTGTATTTGAGGAAGGCGGTATACTCAATTTCCGGCATGCCGATGGTATCAAGCAGATGCGAATACGCCGCGATATGGATCGTCTCGGTGTTCGAGAAGGCGCTCATCATCATCAGCACTTCGGTGGGTTTGAACACCTGGCTGTACTGCTTCATATAGCAATTATTCACCTCGACATCCGCCTGGGTGAAGAAGCGAAAGATTTGGGTGAGCAGGTTCCGCTCAGAAACCGTCAGATTCTTCTGCCAATCCTTCACGTCATCAGCGAGCGGCACCTCCTCCGGCAACCAATGAATACGCTGCTGCGTCAGCCAGGCATCATAAGCCCAGGGATACCGGAACGGCTTGTAAACCGGGTTGGCGGTCAACAGGTCGAAGCGGACCGGGAACTCGTCAGGGCTCTGTGCGCCGTCAGGCATTTGTCTTTGTCCTATTATGTTGAAGCGAGGGGCTCTGCCCCTCGCGCACCCCGCCAGGAAACTCAGTTTCCTGGACCTTCGGTGTGTTTGGGATAAATACGCTATTTTAGGTATTGTTATATTTATATATTAAATAAATAAGTTAAAGATGTTGTCAAAACATAATTAATACCAACGTAAGAGCTGTATTTAAAAACGGGCCATAATATTAACGCATTTATATTATAAAAGCACACCAAACAATAATGACATCATGATCGAAGGTGCAGGAAACTGGGTTTCCTGCCGGGGTGCGCGAGGGGCAGCGCCCCTCGCTCTTTCGCTGGCCCACCCTATTGGCAGGCCAAACATTCCTCATAATTGGTGCTGTTTTCTGCGCCAGGGAGGATATCCATCGCCACCGGCTGCGGCACATGGGCTGCCATGATATCTCCCTGGCCCACCACTTTCTCGCTGATCGCATCCGCGCGTTGGATCGACAGCGAGCGGCAGTAATACAGCGATTTCATGCCCCGCTTCCAAGCCAGCATATGGATCTGGTGCAGGTCGCGCTTATGCACATTTGCGGGCAGGAACAGGTTCACCGATTGCGACTGGCAGATATAGGGCGTGCGGTCGGCCGCATGTTCAATCACCCAGCGCTGGTCGAGTTCGAAGGCGGTCTTGTAGGTCGCGCGCTCCTGGTCGTTCAGGAAGTCCAGATGCTGGACCGAGCCTTTGTTGACGGTGATCGAGTTCCAGGTGTCGTCATCATCGCGGCCGTATTTCTGCAACACCTTGGCCAGTGCCGGGCTACGGACGATGAAACTGCCCGAGAGTGTCTTGTGGTTGTACACATTGGCCGCGATTGGCTCGATGCCAGGCGCTGCGCCGCCGCAGATGATCGAGATCGAGGCGGTGGGCGCAATGGCGATCTTGTTCGAGAACCGCTCCATGAAGCCATATTCTGCGGCATCCGGGCAGGGCCCGCGCTCTTCCGCCAATTGGCGCGAGGCTGCATCTGCCTGTTCGCGGATGTGGCGGAACATTTTTTTGTTCCAAACCTTCGCCACCACACTCTCGAACGGCACGTTCAGCGCCTGCAGGAAGCTGTGGAAGCCCATGACGCCGAGACCGACCGAGCGCTCGCGCATCGCCGAGTAGCGCGCCTTGGCCATGCTGTCCGGTGCGGTATCGATGAAATTCTGCAGCACATTATCCAGGAAGCGCATGACATCGGCGATGAAGCGCGGGTCATCCTTCCACTGCATCCAGGTGTCGAGGTTCAGCGAGGAGAGGCAGCACACCGCGGTGCGCTGCTCACCATGCTGGTCGATGCCGGTCGGCAGGGTGATTTCCGAGCAGAGGTTGGAGGTCTTGACCTCCAGCCCGGCCAGCTTGTGGTGCTCGGGGCGCGCATTGTTCACGGCGTCGGAGTAGATGATGTAGGGCTCGCCCGTTTCGATCCGTGCCGTGAGGATGCGAATCCACAGCGAGCGGGCAGAAACGGTGCGCACCACCGCATTGTCCTTGGGCGAGAGCAGCGCCCAGGCCTCATCGCCCTCCACGGCGCGCATGAAAGCATCCGACAGCAGGATGCCGTGATGCAGGTTCAGCGCCTTGCGATTCGGGTCACCACCGGTGGGGCGGCGAATTTCGATAAATTCCTCGATCTCCGGGTGGTGCACCGGCAAATAGACGGCGGCCGAGCCGCGCCGCAGCGAGCCCTGCGAAATCGCCAGGGTGAGCGAATCCATCACCCGGATGAAGGGCACGATGCCGGAGGTCTTGCCATTCTGGCCCACCTTCTCGCCCAGCGAGCGCAGGTTACCCCAATAGGAGCCAATGCCACCGCCCTTCGAGGCCAGCCAGACATTCTCATTCCACAGCCCCACGATCGAATCGAGGCTGTCATTGGCTTCGTTCAGAAAGCAGGAAATCGGCAGCCCGCGTGTCGTACCCCCGTTCGACAGCACAGGCGTGGCCGGCATGAACCAAAGCTTGCTGATGTAATCATAGATGCGCTGGGCATGGGCAGCGTCATCGCCATAGGCCGAGGCCACGCGGGCAAAGAGATCCTGGTAGGATTCGCCGGGCAGCAGATAGCGGTCATCCAGCGTCGCCCGACCGAAATCGGTCAGCAGCGCATCGCGCGAGCGGTCAATCTGCACCGGATGGTGGCCCTGAAGCTGAATCGCATCAAACACGTCTAATCCCCCTGAATCCCCGGTTTCCGACAATGACCAAAACCGAGGCGCGCCACAAGATATAGTCTTACCTGCCACCGCCTCCCACCACATACAGCGTCGGAGGGCTTTGTCCACAGGCCAGCCAGAATGCTAGGATGACCGCCAATGTTCGCTGATCGTTCTAGTGTGGCATCTCTGCCGCAGCGTTCAAGGGTTATTTCCAAGGGGCAGGGACCACATCCCGCCATGGCTCGCCAGGGGTGTTTTCGGCCTGCCCCCGGCATTCACGGCCTTGCACGCAATCCACAGGCTGCGTCACTCTGGCCTGCCCTGGAGATACCGCCATGCCAAGCCGCCGCGCCGCATTTTCCCTGCCTTTCCTGGCCAGCCCGGCCTTGGCGCAGAGCGCCACATGGCCGCAAAGGCCAGTGCGAATCGTCGTGCCCTTCGGCACCGGTGGCGGGACGGACATCACAACCCGGCTGATCGCGCCCAGGCTCGCCGATATTCTCGGCCAACCGGTGGTGCTGGAAAACCGCCCCGGCGCCGGCGGTGTGGTCGGCACCGATGCGGTGGCCAAATCGGCGCCTGACGGCTCGGTCTTTGTGCTCTCCACCCTCTCGCCCATTGGGCTGTCGCCCGGGCTGCCGGCCCCCATGCCCTTTGACCCCCTGCGCGACCTTGTGCCGGTGGCGCCCACCGCCTTCGTGCCCATCGGGCTGGCGGTGACCACCCGCGGCCTCGATTCGCGAATCGCGGCCGACTTCATCGCCCGGCTGCGCGCCGAGCCCGACCGGTTCCAGTACGGCAGCAGTGGTATTGGAACCTCTGGCCATATCGCCTGTGCCACCTTTCTCATTCAGGCCGGCGCGCGGGCGGTGCATGTGCCCTATCGCGGCGGCGGGCAGGTCTATGCCGCCCTCTCCTCGGGTGAGATCCACTTCTGTGCCGATATCCCAGCCCTGCTGAAGCCCATGCAGGATGCCGGTAATGCCCGGGCCCTTTTTGTCGCCACCGAACAGCGCTCCAACCTCCTGCCCGAGACACCCACGGCGGCCGAGGCTGGCCTGCCCGATTACAAGGCTTACTCCTGGTACGGTTTCTTCGCCCCCGCTGGCACGCCGCGCGCCATTGTGGAGCGTATGGCGGCGGCGACCGAGCAGGCCCTGGCCGACCCCATTGTGCAGGCCCGTTATAATGAGTTGGGCACGCCCGCCATGCGCGGCTTCACCCCAGACCGCTTCGCTGCCTATGTGCGTGACGAGGTGGCCTATTGGGTCCCTCGCGTGCGGGCGCTGGGTATTCGGGCGGAGTGATCACTCACGCGGTATCGCCGCCAGATGCGGCGCGAGTTCCGCCAGCGGCAACTGCGTCAGATCCTTATTGAGCGAACCGCGCAGTTTTTGCCGGGCGGCATCGCCCAAGGCTGCGCGCAAATCGCCCAGAAAGGCGGGCGGGGCGACCAGAAACAAATGGGCGTAAAGCGCCCCCGTGGCCGCCTCATCCAGCCGTGCGGCGAGGCGCCGGGCGAAGGCGGCCTTGGCCGCGCGATGCGGATCGAACCGGGGCTCTATGGCATGGCGCGTGGTGCCCATGCTCTCACGCACCCGCCCCGGTCTTTCGCTGCCCTGATCATGCGAGGCCGGGTTGACCTCGTCCGAGGCTTCCGCGCTGCGTTCCACCCAGCCAGCGCCCTGGCGCCGGGCTTCGAAGATCCGGGCATGCTGGGCATCGGCGACCAGCGCCCATTGCGTCTCTGACGTCATCGGCCCTGCACTCCCCTGTCGTTACAACCAGGGAAGCAGGGACAGATCGGCGCCTGCAGCGCCATGATTTAGGTCAAGCCGCGCGGATCACCGGTGCGGGGAGGCCCTTGATCATCACATTCACGCAGGCCGGCTTGCCGCTGGCAAAGGCGCGTTCAAGCGCTGGCGCGAGCTCTGCCGCCGCCTCCACGAATTCGCCATGGCCACCCAGGGCCACCGCCACCAGGTCATAGCGCGTGGCATTCGCCAATTCGCAGCCATGCGCGCGGGCGGTGCCATAGTCGCGCAGCTGAATCTGGTGCTCGGCATTCCAGCATGAATCATTGCCGACCACGGCAACAAAGGGCAGGCCATGCCGCACTGCTGTGTCGAATTCCGCCATATGGAAGCCGAAAGTGCCATCGCCCATCACCGCGAGCACCCGCTGGCCGGGTCGGGCCGCGCTGGCGGCAATGGCGAAGGGCAGGCCCGCGCCTATCGCCCCTGCCACGCCATTGACCAGCCGCGCACCACCCGCCGGCGCGCGCAGCATGGCCTGCAGCCATTGGCCGATCTCGCCGCCATCGGCCACCAGAACGTCGCCATCACGTAGCCAGGGGCGCAGCGCATGGCCCAGTGTGACCGGGTGGATGGGGCCCTCTGGGGCGCCGGCCAGGGCATCCCATTCGGCAGGCAGGAAATCGAGCGCCGCACGCAGCTGGGCCGCCCAGGCGGCATGGCCGGTGCTGGCCATCCCGGCCAGCGCCTGCGCGCCGGCCAGCGGCGCCGTGATGGCCGAGAAGGCCAGGCGCTCACCCAGCCCCTGCGCGGCGCGGGCCAGGATGGCGGCATCAGGCTCCAGCACCGCCCAACGCGCGGCGGGCGAGAAGGGCGGCGTGCGGCCAAAGCCCAGGGTGAAATCCAGCGCCTTGCCCAGCAGGATGATCAGATCCGCCTCGGCGAAGAGCGGTGTGGCGGCGCGCAGGCTGGGGTCGCGCAAGCCGCGCGGGCTTTCCATCAGCAGCACCGGCAGGCCGGTCTTGGCCTCCAGGGCAGCCAGGGCCAGCATGCCCTCTGGGCTGTTCAGCGCCGGGCCGGCGCAAAGCAGCGGGCGCTCGGCCGCTTGCAGCATGGCGGCCAGGCTCCGCGCCGCCTCAGGCGCCAGGGGCATGGCGCGCGGGGCGGCCTGCGGCTGGGCCGCGGCGGGCACCACCTCGGCCTCCAGCACATCGGTGGGCAGGGAGAGATGCACAGGCCCGGGCCGGCCTTCCCGCGCCAGGGCGATGGCGCGCAGCACATCCAGGCCCAGCGTCTGCGGGTCGCGGGCCATGCGGGCGGATTTCACCAGGGGCGCTGCGGATTCGACCTGCGGCGTCTCCTGAAACGCGCCCAGGCCCAATTCCTTGATCGGCGCATGGCCGGAGAGCAGCAGCAGTGGCACCTCGCCCGCCATGGCGGTGGGCAGGCCGGCCATGGCATTGGTATGGCCCTGGCCGCCAGTCACCAGCGCCACGCCGCATTCGCCGGTCAGCCGCGCCCAGGCATCGGCCATATGCACCGCCGCAGCCTCGTGCCGAACATGGATGATATCAATGCCCTGGCCGTAGGCCGCGTCATAGACCGGCATGATGTGATTGCCGGAGAGGCTGAACACCCGGGTCACACCCGCCTGGCGCAGCGCGGCCCAGAGGATATCGGCGCCGCGGGTGCGGGTTGTGGTGGAGATGTCCATCTGACGGTTCCTTATTTTGAGCACATTAAAGGCGGCGGGGACGGCTTCGTCCATGCCGCCGGTTTCACATCCATCGCCGATGCTGCCCCTCCGATGGGGGGGGCAATGCATTCCAGCGAACCCTTGGCCGTCTGCATGATCGTCCCCCATGCGCCACTTCACCACCGCCGCGCTGGACCGGCGGCAGGGCGGGGATGAAGCCGCCCTCCACCAGGCCCTCGCAGCCCTCGGCACTGCGTGGGCGGTGCTCAAGCGCCTCGATGACGCCCCTGCCCGGGTTGAGGATCCCACTTGACCATCGGGTACCGTCCAGGTCAGCCTCTCCGATGAGGGGCCTGTCGCGATCGCCTCGTGAGGCGCCAGCTGAAGCATCGCTTTTGCACATGAGCATCCGACCGGTCAGTCCATGCTGGCCACCGGCCCGATGCGTTCAACGCAGGAGCTGAGAATGCCAGGTTTCAACGAGGTCTCCCCGCAGCAATTGGCCCGACTGGTCGGGCTGCCGGATCAGCCCGTCATCATCGATGTTCGCACGGCGGAGGATTTCAATGCCGATCCGCGGCTGCTTCCCGGCAGCATTCGCCGTGATCACGCCCAGGCCGCCGGCTGGGCCTCCGCCATGGCCGGCCAACGCGTGGTGGTGCTGTGCCATAAGGGTAGGAAGCTCAGCCAGGGTGCCGCGGCCTGGCTGCGCCACGCCGGTGCCCAGGCTGAAAGCCTGGAAGGCGGCTTCCTGGCCTGGGCCGAGGCCGGGCTGCCCCTGGTGCCGCTCGGCGCCCTGCCGCCGCGTGATGAGTATGGCCGCACTCTTTGGGTGACCCGCGCCCGGCCGAAGGTGGACCGTATCGCCTGCCCATGGCTGATCCGCCGCTTCATCGACCCGGGCGCCGTCTTCCTCTTCGTTGCCCCCGCCGATGTGGCGGATGTGGCCGAACGCTTTGGCGCCACGCCCTTCGATATCGAGGGCGTGCATTGGTCGCATCACGGCCCATTGTGCACCTTCGATGTCATGCTGCGGGAATGGGGGCTGAAGACGCCGGCCCTCAGCCGCCTGGGTGCGATCATCCGCGGGGCCGACACCGCGGCGCTCGACCTCGCGCCCGAGGCTGCGGGGCTGCTGGCGATCTCGCTCGGCCTGTCGCGGATGTATCGTGATGACATGGCCCAACTCGATGCCGGCTGCGCGGTCTATGACGCGCTCTATCGCTGGTGCCGGGACGCCACGGATGAAACCCACAACTGGCCCGCAGGAAAGCTCGCATGAATACGCAATTCCCCAGCTTCGCCGAAGCCTTCCGGGTCTGGCTGCGCATCGGCTGCCTGAGCTTTGGCGGCCCCGCCGGGCAGATCGCTCTGATGCACCGAGAGGTGGTGGATGAACGCCGCTGGATCAGCGATACGCGATTTCTTCACGCGCTGAACTTCTGCACCTTGCTGCCGGGGCCCGAGGCCATGCAACTCGCCACCTATCTGGGCTGGCTCATGCATGGCGTGCGTGGCGGCGTGGCGGCCGGGTTGCTCTTCATCCTGCCCGGCGCCCTGGTGATGCTGGTGCTGAGCCTGATCTACGCCCTGCTGGGCAATGTGCCGGTCGTCGCTGCGGTTTTCCTGGGCCTGAAAAGCGCCGTGCTGATATTGGTGGTGGAGGCGTTGCTGCGGGTGGCGAAGCGCGCGCTCTCCGGCCCGGTGGCCTGGGCCACGGCTGGGGCGGCGTTTTTGGCCCTGGCAGCATTTGGCCTGCCCTTTCCGGTGGTCGTTTTGGCGGCGGGCCTGCTGGGCTTTGCCCTGCCCGGGCAGTTCAAGCCGGCGGGCCATGGCAAGGCCGGCCAGGTGAGTGACAGCCTGCTGGACCGCGTCCTGCGCGACAATCCCGGCCATATTGCCGGGCTGACGGCGGCGGCCAGGCGGGCGGGGCTGATCGCCCTCGCGCTCTGGGTCTGGCCGGTGGCGCTGCTGGCGCCGGCGGGCGGGGTGTATTTCGATGTCGGCTGGTTTTTCTCGAAAATGTCGGTGGTGACCTTTGGCGGTGCCTATGCCGTGCTGGCCTATGTCGCGCAGGAGGCGGTGGAGCATTACCGCTGGCTCTCGGCTCCCGAAATGCTGGCCGGGCTGGGCCTAGCCGAGACCACGCCCGGGCCGTTGATTCTGGTGCTGCAATTTGTGGGCTTCCTGGCAGGATACCGGGAGGGGGGCGGCGTGCTGGGCGGCGTCGCCGCGTCTATTCTCACACTCTGGGTCACCTTTCTGCCCTGCTTTGCCTGGATTTTTCTGGGCGCGCCTTATGTCGAGCGGCTGCATGACGCCGCCCGGCTGAAAGGTGCTTTGGCCGGGGTGACGGCGGCGGTGGTGGGCGTGATCGCGAATCTGGCGCTGTGGTTCACCATGCGGGTGCTCTTTGCCGACATTGTGCCCGGGCCGCTGGGCTTTGATGTTCCAGTGCTCTCCTCCATCCAGCCGCTCTCACTGGCCCTGGCCCTGCTGGCCGGCTGGTGCATTTTCCAGTGGCGGCTTGGCGTTTTGGCCACTCTGGGCGTCGCCGCAGCGGCCGGTATTTTGACGCTGATTCTGTAAATCACACCGGAAACGCCGCCGCTGCGTTGACACGCCGCCGCTTTCCGCCATAACCCGCCCCACCTGCTGCCCGGGACAAGACCCGGCCGCTGCGGAGGGGTGCCCGAGTGGCTAAAGGGGACGGACTGTAAATCCGTTGGCTTGCGCCTACGTTGGTTCGAATCCAACCCCCTCCATATCCCGCCGGGTCCCGGTGGCAGGTGGCTTGCGGTGCGTGTTCGCGCTTGCGGGTGTAGCTCAACGGTAGAGCCCCAGCCTTCCAAGCTGGTGGTGCGGGTTCGATTCCCGTCACCCGCTATCCCTTTGGGATGCGTCGGGATGTCTTCCGCGCGGGCGCTGTCTTTGAAACGAACTCAAGTTTGGAGCTGGCAGATGGCCAAGGCGAAATTCGAGCGGAACAAGCCGCACTGCAACATCGGCACCATTGGTCACGTGGACCATGGCAAGACGTCGTTGACGGCTGCGATCACCAAGATTCTTGCGAAGTCGGGCGGTGCGTCGTTCACGGCGTATGACCAGATCGACAAGGCGCCGGAAGAGCGCGCCCGCGGTATCACGATCTCCACCGCGCATGTGGAATATGAGACGGCGAACCGGCACTACGCCCATGTCGATTGCCCCGGCCATGCTGACTATGTGAAGAACATGATCACGGGTGCGGCGCAGATGGACGGCGCAATCCTGGTGTGCTCGGCCGCTGACGGCCCGATGCCCCAGACGCGTGAGCACATCCTGCTTGCCCGTCAGGTTGGTGTGCCGGCGCTGGTGGTGTTCCTCAACAAGATGGACCTGGCCGACCCGGATCTGGTCGAGCTGGTGGAAATGGAAGTGCGCGAGCTGCTGAGCGCCTACAAGTTCCCCGGCGATGATATCCCTGTCATCAAGGGTTCGGCCGTGGCCGCGCTGGAAGACAAGACCCCCGAGATCGGCGAGCAGGCGATCCTGGCGCTGATGGCGGCGGTGGATGAATATATCCCGCAGCCTGAGCGCCCGGTGGACCGTCCCTTCCTGATGCCGATCGAAGACGTGTTCTCGATCTCCGGCCGCGGCACGGTGGTGACCGGCCGCGTCGAGCGCGGCA
>NZ_JBBARU010000037.1:0-32947 GCF_040399605.1 Rhodovarius sp.
TCTGCGTCAATTCCGTGCCCAGCTGGTCGCGGGTGGGGGTGCCTACCATTGGCCAGTGCAAGGGCACGCTGGAGGCGGTGAAGGCGGCGGATATCATCGTCATCTTCCACGTGCCGCTCTTCACCAAATGGCTGAAGGAGGTGATGGGCGGCGGTACGCGGGTGCTGATGATCATCGATGCGCCCGATGACCTCGAAAACCTGCTCTCACCACCGGGGCTGAAGGAGGCGGTGAAGCATGCCGAGGCGCGCTATCGCGCCACCCGTGAGGTGCGCGTCACCTCCGCTGCCGGCACGGATTTTTCTTACCGCACGGGCGATTATCCGGTGATGTCGCAATGGGGCTATGCCGATGAGCCGGGGCATTTTGACCATTGGGGGGCGGGCCATATCCATACCTTCCCCAATGAGGGCTCGGCCCATGGCCGCGTTGTGCTGGCGCCGGGGGACATCATCATTCTGCCCTATTGCCGCTATGTGCAGGATGCGGTGGAGCTGACGGTGGAGAAGGGTTTTATTACCAAGATCGAGGGCGGGCTGGACGCGAAGCTGATGGATGATTGGCTGAGCGACCACAAGGAAAGCCCTGAGGATATGGACCCCTTCGCCATCTCGCATCTGGGCTGGGGGCTGAACCCGCAATCGCTGTGGCGCTCCATCGCGCAGAATGGCGATGACCCGGAGCGTTCGCGCGCCGCCGCCCGCACCTTTCCTGGGAATTTTCTGTTCTCCACCGGCCCCAATACCCAAGGTGGCGGCAAGCGCGGCACGCGTGGCCATTATGATGTGCCAATGCGCGACTGCACGATCACCCTCGATAATGAGGTGGTGATCGAACGCGGGCGGCTGGTGGATCCGGCGATGGTGGTGCCGCGGGTGCGTATCCTGTGAGGGGCTATCCGGCGCAAGAGCCCTTCTCGCCGATTGGCGAGCGCTACCATGTGGAGGCGCTGCGCCTGGGACAGGGCGTGGTGGGCGAGGAGAGCGCCTATGGGCCGGACCCCTATCAGGGGCTGCTGCGCTTTCCCGCGGGGCAGGCTGCTAGCGGCGATACGCTACTGTTCTTCCATGGTGGCGGCTGGACCAATGGCTATAAGGAATGGATGGCCTTCATGGCGCCGGGGCTGAATGCCGGTGGCGTCCATCTGGTGAGTGCTGGCTATCGGCTGGCGCCGGGCCATGTTTTTCCCACGGGGCTGGAGGATTGTACGGCGGCGTTGCTGGCGGTGCTGGAGGGCGCGCGGGGCCGGGTTTTTGTCGGCGGGCATTCGGCTGGTGGGCATTACGCGGCGCTGCTGGCGCTGGGGCCGCATCGGGGGCGGATTGCCGGCTGCCTGCCGGTCTCGGGCGTGTTTGAATTTGGCGAAGGGTCGGGGCTGCCATCACGGCCGCGTTTTCTGGGCGCGGACCCGGCGAATGATGCCGCAGCCTCACCGGCGCGGCATGTGGTGGCGGAGCATCCGCCCTTCCTGCTGGCCTGGGGCGAGCGGGATTTTCCGCATTTGATTGCCCAGGCGGAGCGTTTTGCCGGGCTGCTGGGCGATGCGACGACGTTGGTATTGCCAGGCTGCGACCATCTGGGTGCGAGCTACGATACCGGCCGGGCGGATGGTGCCTGGCTGCCGGCGGCGCTGGCATGGATGGCGGCTCAGGCCTGAAGGTTGCATTCTGCGCCGCGTGGGGTGCCGCGTGGGGTGCCGCGCGGGGTGCAGTGCGGCCCGCCATGTGGCGCAGCCGGGGCGAAGGCTTGAGGTGGTTGGGCCGTTGCGGCCGTCTGGGCTGCCATGATGATATGCGCCTTCATACCCACATCACCCAGCGCGGCGGGCATGGCCGCTTGGGGCACTGGGTTGGGCGGCTGGGGCTCGCGCTTTGCCTGGGCGGCGTTGATCTTGGCCATGGTGGCCTGGGCGGCCCCGAGCGGATTGGCGAAATTCGCCTCCGCCGCCATGTCTGCTGGCGAGACGCGCCCTGGCTCCTTCTGGCCTGGGGGTGGTGCATCATGGCAGCCGCCGCGCGGTGAGGGCGGTATTATGGGCATTGCGGCATTTCGCGCCACGCTGTGCAACATTGCGAGAGCCTCCTGTCGCGTTTTTTGCACAGGGCGGTTAACGGGGGGTTAAGGGCCGCGGCAAAAAATCGCGGATGAGGCGTTGAGGGGGATTTGCCTCAAAGGTCACGTCATCGTCTCAGCGATGGCAGGATTGTGCGGCGTAATGGTTTTTGGAAAAATAAATATTGAGCCGAGTTAAGGTCGAGGGGCTTTGCCCCTCGAGCACCCCAGCAGGAAACTTAGTTTCCTGCACCTTCGTTTAGTTATTAATATAACAAATTATTCAAAGGTCTGCGAAAATTGTCGATAGATATGTCGATGCTGGTGGGAGAGGGCAAAGTTCTTTCGCTCTTCCCCTCCGCCACCAGCGTTTGTCCGCGGTCTGTTGAGGGCAGTTGGTCTGGGCATCAATCCAGCCGGATATTCGCAGCCCGCACCACCGCCTCGTATCGGGTCATTTCCGCGCGCAGCAGCCGGCCCAGCGCCGCAAGGGAGAGTTGCGAACCGGTCATGCCAATGCCGGCCAGGCGGCGCTGGGTTTCGGGCTCCTCCATCGCCATTTGAATCTCGGCGGCCAGTCGCTCGACAATGGCCGCATCGGTGCGCGCGGGGGCGAAAATGCCCTGCCAGACCGCCATCTCGAAGCCGGCCATGGCGGGCAGGCTGGCCAATGGCGGCACGGCGGGCATGGCGGGATGGGGGTTTGCGGCGCTGACGGCAAAGCCCTTGATCCGCCCCTCGCGCACCAGGGGTGCGGCCACGGTGAGGGCGAGGATGGCAAGATCAAGCCGCCCGCCCATCAGGTCGGTCGGGATTTGGCTGGTGATGCGATAGGGCACATGTTCCAGCCGCGCGCCGGTGCGCGCTGCGATGATCTCGCCCAGCAGATGCAGTGAGGTGCCGGTGCCCGAGGTGGCATAGGTCAGCCCCGCGCTGCTCGCCCGCGCCAGGGCGATAAGGGCCGGCAGATCCGCCGCCGGCAGGTCCGGCCGGCCCACCAGCGCGAGCGGCAGCGTGGCCAGCATGGCCACCGGGGCGAAATCGGCCACCGGGTCATATCGCACGGCGGAGGGGGTGACGAAGGGGGCGATGGCCAGGGTGCTCTCCACCGCGACCAGCAGCGTATTCCCATCGGGGGCGGCGCGGGCCACGCGTTCGGTGGCGATGGTGCCGCCGGCGCCCGGCGCATTGTCCACCACCACATTCTGGCCCAGCCGGCGGGAGAGTTCGGGGGCGAGCAGGCGCGTCACCGCATCGACATTGCCGCCGGCGGCGAAGGGCACCACCAGGGTTATCGGCCGGCTGGGCCAGGCCTGTGCCTGGGCGAGGCCGGGCAGGGCCAGAAGGGGCAGGGTGCGGCGGTGGATCATGGGGCTATCTCCTGCAGCAGGGCGTCGAATTCGGCGGTGAATAGCTTCCGCCAGGCAGCCTTCGTGCCTGCATCGACAAAGGCGCCCTCGATGCCGTTGAGCATGAATTGCCGGATATCGGCGGCGCCGAAGCCAAAGGCCTCATGCATCATCGCCCAGCAGCCTTCCGGGTCGATATGGTGGATTGGCGGGTCATCGGTATTGGGGTGAATGGCCAGGCCCGCTGCTGGCATGCGGCGGATGGGGTGGTCCTCGGCCCAGCGCTCCGGGGGCAGGGTGCGGCGGTAATAGGTGTTGGTGGGCACCACGGTGATGACCACGCCGCGATCGGCGATTTCCCGGCAAAGATCGGGCTCTTCGAGCGCGGTGTAACAATGGTCCAGCCGCTCCACCGCCAGGTCGCGCAGGGCGGTGCGGATATGCCCGGCGGGGCAGCCGAATTCGCCGGCATGGGCGGTGCGCTTGAGGCCATGCCGGCCGGCCAGGGCATAGGCGGCGGTGAATAATTCGGGCGGGCCTTTGTTTTCATTGTAGTCGATACCGATGCCGATTGCCCGCTTGTCGGGCCGGGCGATCATCCATTCCACCATGGCGAGTGCTGCCTCTGGTGGGGCCTCGCGGTCGATGGAGGGGAGCACCAGGGCGGTGATGGCGTGATCGGCCTGGGCATCCGCCATGGCCGCGGTTATGCCGGAAAGCAGCCTTGCATAGGCTGCGGCATCGGCCACGCTGGGGGTGGGGTTCCAGAAAATTTCGGCATGGCGCACGCCCTGGGCGGCGTGGCCGGCGAGGTATTCATAGGTGATGCGATGGAAATCCGCAGGCTCGCGCAGCACCTGCATTTCCAGCACCCGCAGCACCCGCATGGCGCCAAGTTTCTTCGCCGGGTCATAGAGATCGGCGATCTCGTCATCGGTGATCGCCGCGCCCCGCGCCCGGGCCAGGGCCTGGAAGGTGGCGCAGCCGATGGTGCCCAGCAGGTGATCATGCAGCGCGATCTTGGGCATGCGGCGGAACAGGGCATGGTCGAGCGGGGTCATGGGCATGCGCTCACTGACAGCAGGGGGGTGAGGGTTGCAAGCCTGCGCGCCGCGCGCAAGTTTGGCCGCCTGTGGAGGATACCCAGCATGACTTTCCCCCGGCCGGCGATTCGCCCGGCGCGCCCTGAATTCTCCTCTGGCCCCTGCGCCAAGCGGCCGGGCTGGTCGCTGGCCGCGTTGGAGGGCGCATGGCTGGGGCGCAGCCATCGCGCAACGGCGCCCCGGGCGGCGCTGGCCGAGGTGATCGCCCGCAGCAAGGCGGTGCTGGGCATGCCCGAGGGGTGGCGGCTGGGCATTGTGCCGGCTTCGGATACCGGCGCGATTGAAATGGCGATGTGGAGCCTGTTGGGCCCGCGCGGCGTGGATGTGGTGGCGTTTGAGAGTTTTGGTGATGCCTGGGCGGCTGATATCCGCCAGCAATTGCGGCTACCGGCGCGGGTGCTGGCCGCGCCTTATGGCGCGCTGCCCGATCTTGCCCAGGTGGATTGGCGCCATGACTGCGTCTTTACCTGGAACGGCACCACCTCCGGCGTGCGGATGACCGATGGCGATTGGATTGCGGCTGACCGCGAGGGGCTGGCGATCTGTGATGCCACCTCGGCCGCTTTTGCCATGGAACTGCCCTGGGAGAAGCTCGATGTCGTCACCTGGTCCTGGCAGAAGGTGCTGGGCGGTGAGGCGGCGCATGGCATGATTGCCCTCTCGCCGCGGGCGGTGGAGCGGCTGGAGGGCTATACGCCCCCCTGGCCGATGCCGAAGATTTTCCGCCTGACCAATGGTGGCAGCCTGATCGAGGGCATTTTCAAGGGTGATACCATCAATACCCCCAGCATGCTCTGCGTGGAGGATGCGCTGGATGGGCTGCGCTGGGCGGAGAGCCTGGGCGGCTTGGCGGGCCTGATCGCCCGCAGTGAGGCCAATCTGGCGGAGATTGCCGGCTTTGTGGCGCAGGGCGGATGGCGGTTTCTGGCTGAGGTGCCGGCACAACGCTCCTGCACGGCGATTTGCATCGCCCCCGCTGCCGATTGGTTTACTGCGCTGCCCGGGACTGGTCAGGCTGCGGTGATGAAGAAGCTGGCCGCGCTGCTGGAGGCTGAGGGCGTGGCGCTGGATGCCGGGGGCTATCGCGATGCGCCGCCCAGCCTGCGGATATGGGGGGGGGCTACGGTGGAGCGGGCTGATATTGCCGCATTGTTGCCTTGGCTGGATTGGGGGCTGGCCACGGTGCGGGGATGAGGGTGGCGTTTGGGGAAGGCGCTGCCTTCCTTAAACTCCATCCGCCAGGTGCCAGGGGCACCTGGACCGCCGTGGAATAAACAATCGGCGGGCGGGGGCTGCCGATTGTTTATTCCACGGCGCTTTGCGGGCGGGTTTGGGAGCGCGAAATTCGCTCCCCGCAGGCCCATTCTGATCGTGCCCCCCGGGCAAAACCACCTAAATCCGGGTGCGACCTGTGTCCCGGCCCGCCCGGCCGGGCCCCGCAAGCCACAATCCGTCGGGGTCGCACCCATCAGCGCGCAGTGGGGGCGTCATTGCCTGGGCCACCCCGCTGCCCACAAGCCACTTCCCAGGTTCAGTTAAACCAGAGCAACCCGTCGAACTGGAGGGGTGTGCCAGCCTGGGCCTGAGTCAACCCAGCAAATGTTATGCTGGCATCGATATCGCGGTCGCCGTCGATATCAATCTGCAATGTGGCGCCTTTATAGCCCTCGGCACCGGCACTTTGCACCCAGGAGGATTGGCTGCCTGCCGGGTTCCAGCCGAAGATAGCGAGTTCATCCTCGGCCGCGAAGTCAGTGATGGTGCTCCAGGTCGGCGCCCCAGCCTGGTTACGAATATCGAGGAAGAAGACATCCGCACCCGTGCCGCCAGTCAGGAAGTTCGAACCGGTGCCGCCGTCGAGCACGTCCCTGCCCGCGCCGCCATTGGCCGCATCGTCGCCGCCTAGCAGGTTCACAAAGTCGTTCGTGGCGCGTAGGTTCATGGCCTCGCTCGCGTCGCTGCCGCGCGTTTCGAATTGCAGGTAGGATACGGGGCCCGTGTAGCGGTCGAATTGCTGCAGGCGAGACAACCCGTCGCGGAACACCTGTGCGTATTCGATCGTGGTGGTGTCCGGGCGCAGCGCCAGGTTTTGGATGCGCAGGTCACCAGAGGCCGCGACGTCGAGCGTGTCGTACGCAGTGGCCGCCGTGCCATGGACCGCCTTGAGATACTCGGCCAAAGTATCCTGCTCGGACCCAGGAGCCGAGAAGGTCGCGTTGCCCGCCGACAGGGCCGGATTGCTCAGCAGGTCCACCCGGCTGCCCGGCACGGTGTAGGGCAGCAGCGGATAGCCGTCGCCACCGTCGGCCAGGAAGCTCAGCGTGACCAGCTTGATCTGCCGGCTAGGATCGCCCTGCAGCACGCCGCCCGAGACGATGGTGTCGGCGATGCTGCCGTCGTCATTCAGGATCACCAGGTTCTGCACGCGCTGGCCGACCGTGCTGACCACGCCCGTGGTAGCATTGACGACCTGCGCCGTCTTGGTCGCGTCGAAAGAGAGGGAAACGCCGCCGACTTGGGCAAATTGCCCTGGGGTCGCACCGGGCGCCACGGCGGCGACGGCGTGTTCAAACAGGCGTTCCAGGTTTTCCGCAGTGACCGCAAGCTTGGTGAGCGAATTGTTGAAACGCAGCGAGTTTTCGATATCAAGTTGGCTGACCCCACCTTGCGGCTTGCCGGCCGCGGCGTTGGCCTGTGGCGGCAATTCGGACGGCACGGGCTGGCCTAGCACGGCGCCAACCTCGGCACGGATGCCGCCACCATTCTTCAGGCTGACGCTCACGCCCGGATCCACCTTACGTGCGACGAACAGGTTCGCATCGGCGGACAGGTTGCCGAGATTGGTTTCCTCGGTGCGGACTTCGCTGCGGCGGCCGTCGAGGAAGACCTCGCTGATGCCGAAGACATTGCCGTCCTTGGCGGCAATCACGGTCTGCACCTGGTTGGTGATCTGGCGCACCTCGCCGCCGCGCGTGCCATCGGCATAGGCGTTGGCGCTACCCCAGAGAGCGTTCACCGTAGCATCATCGGTCACATAGGCGCCCGAGATTGTGGGATCGACCGCACCGATGCCCTGCGCACCGGCACCATCCGGATCCGCGATCAGCACGCCGTTGCTATCGAAGGTCACGACCAGGCGACCGACGTAGGAATACTCGCCCGAGGTGCTGACAATGGCCACCGGCCTGCCATCGGCCCCGGTGCGATAGACCGGATAACCGGCCGAGGCCGTATCGCCCTGGCGCAGCGCATCGGTGCCATCGGCGAATAGCGCGTGGCTGCCGGCGGAAATGATGACGTCAACGCCGCGCAGCAGCGGTGCCAAGTTCAACTCGTTGTTGAACTGCTGGAGGTGGGACAGCAGGACGATCTTGTTGATCCCCTGGGCTGCCATCTGATCGACATAGGGCTGCAGGATGGCGGCCAGCTCCGCCATGTTGTCCACGCCGCCATCACCGTTCGGGTCCAGCACCTGCACGCCGTTGATGGTCGAGATCGAGGCCAGGACCTGCGTCGTCAGCCCAAGAACGCCGATGACCTGCCCTCCCTCAACGATCGTGGTCCAGGGCGCGATCTGCGCATCCGCCGCTTCATTCGCAACGGTTTGGTTGCTGGCGAGGTCGGCGGCCACGGTGGCGTAGGTCGAGGCTTCGCGCAGCGTCGTCGTGACCAGCCCGCGCAGGTTGGCATCGCCGGAAAAATTCAGGTTGGCAGACAGATACGGGAAGTTCGCACCAAAATTGGTCACACGCGCTGCCGGCGTAGTGCCATTCGTATTGGCGGTGAAGTCGGTCACCGCCGCCAGCGCATTGGTGCCGAGGTCAAAGTCATGGTTGCCGAGCACCGAGGCCTGCACGCCGATGGCGTTCAGGATCGCGATGTCGGTCGCGAAGAAGGTCGAGGTCGCGCTGGCGAGGCTGGTGCCGAACAGGCTGGTCAAGGACCCTGCGGTCAGGCCGAGCGCCTGTTCGTAATAGGCGCGCAGCACGGGCACCATGCTGTTGTCGGTGCCGGCTGCGCCAAAGGGGCCAGGTATGAAGTTGTCGCCGCCCGAGAGGGTGATGCTGTTAGGCAGGCTGTCTTCAAGCCGGTCCACGATCGCGGCGAAGCGGTCGGCGCGCTGGGTCGCGAGCAACCCGGCCTCGAAATCCGACCCATGGAGGATTTGGAGGGTGTAGTTGCCGCTGCTGGGTGCGAGGTTGAAGACCGATGTGGTGGTGCTGACCTCATTCGCCACGGCCAGCCGCGCCGGCGTGCTGCCGGACGCAGGAATGAAGGCCGAGGTTTCCGGCCCCACATCGCCCGGCTGACGCAGGATGCCGGTGAAGACGACGTTGCTCGGCCCATCGATGCGAAATACGAGGTTGGCGTTGCTGCGCTCCAGGCCCACGAAGGCATAGAGGCTGCCGTCGATGGTGCCGATCGTGACTTGTTCGGGCTCCGAGCCCTTGTTGTCGCTTCGCCCATCATCATACAGCGCGGGCAGTTGGCTAGCGACCACCTGATCAATCAGTTGGCCGCTATTGTAGACCTGGGTAATCGTCGGGACGGCGTCCGTGCCGCCGACCTGCCAGATCGAGAAGCTGCGGCTGCCAAAGGCCTCCAGGCGATCGAGGTCCCCATCGCCATCCGTGTCACCCGTCCAGCGGGAAACCTCAAGCCGGCCAAGGTCAGTATCGCCGCGGCGCGATTGGACCTGCGCCAGCAGCGTCGGATCCAGGCGCGGCATACCGGCGGGTGCTGTGCTGCCGGTCGCCGGCACCAGGTCTGCGATTCGCACCGCTTCGTTGAAGACATTGCCCGTGCCGCCATACTCGCGTGCATCGCCCTCATTTGCGGTCACCAGATAGGTGATGCCGCCCTGCACGAAGGAGACGATGGCGTCGGGCTGGAACATGCCGTTGATCGGCACGTTGCGGATGATGGCACCGCCATCGCGGTCCGAGGTGTCGATGCCGTTACCGGCCAAGCTATAGTTCGACAAGCCGAAGGGCAGCACCGCGGTCCAGCCCACCGGGCCATTCGCCGCGTTGAGGTTAAACACGCCGAGCGCATTGGCTTCCTGGATGGTGACGAAGGCGCGATCGCCACTGATGGTGATATACTCGGGTTCCAGATCGACCGACGGCAGAGCCGTATTGGCCGTGGCACTACCCGGGATGGCGTTGTTGATCTTGATGCCGGCGGCGCGCAAGGCGGATGCCTGAGCATCGAAGGCATTGAAGCCATAAAAGGTCGAGGTCCAGGCCGCGACGTCAATGACCGCAAGCCCTCCGGGCGCGTCGGCGGCGTAGCCGGCGGTCGGCTCGGCCTCGATCGCGACCAGCAGGCGCGTGCCATCGGGGGTGAAGGTGATCATGTCGGGGATCACGCCGACCTCGGCTGTGGCACGCCAGGTCGCTGCGGTGCCGCCCGGGTTCACCGTGAACACCGCGACCACGCCCGCGCTGCCCGCGGTCGCCCCATCGAAGGCGATGGCCAAGTTATCGCCGTTGATGGCGACCGAATTGCCAGTGCCGAGGGACAATGCCGCGCCGCCGCCCGGCACCTGGATCTGCGATTTCGGGATCGAGAAGGCGAGTGCCCCGGTCGTGGCGTTCAGCGCATCAAGGCCGTTGGCACCCACCACATAGACCAGCCCGCGGGCCGCATCATAGGCAATCACCTCCGCACCCAGGGCGGCTCCACCGGCCAGGGTCGCGTTGTTGAGGCTGAAAACGGTGGTCGCGCTGATATTGCCAGACATGTGCCAAAACTCCCTTATAGTTACTGGAAGTTAACGGAATTGGCCGACGCGATCTTTGTAATATTGCCTACATTTTGATGAAAATGTCGTGACATCGCGGTGGGGCGGTGCCGCTGGGCTGCGGCGATTACCGCCAAATGATCCGGGATCATCGCCGCATTCCCTGCCAGGAGCCCTGCCAGGAGTAGGTCGGCCCAGGCCGCGACCCCAGGCAACTCGTCCGGATTGCGCCACACCAACTCGGTCTTGAATGACAGGAAGCCCATTTCGTGGACCAGCACGCGCCACAAATGATGCGTGGGGTCCAGCGCGGGTAGTGCAGAAAAAGCGGGCCAATGTCGTGTTGAACCAAAGGAGAGCACCGCCGGTGCCGCCAATCAACGCAGAGGCGAGGGGCCAGCGCCAGAGCTTTTGAAGTCCAGTCGGGCCGAAGGCCTGCGGCACGGACCATCAGCGTGAATCACAGCACCGCCGCGTTGGGGAATGCCATTCTTGAGTCACAAGCCGTGGGGTTTGGTATTGGTCGGTCTGCCTCGTCCAAATGTCAGCGCCTCGCTGGGTCGGCCACCATCCCCCGCCTTCATCACGCCGTCATCACTTCGCCTCGGATCCGTCACGGGAAACCGCTATCCGAGGCTACCGTTTTTTAAGGTCTGTGACATGAACCTGTTGCTCCGCACGCTCGCACTCACTGTATCGCTCGCCAGCGCGGCAGGCGCCCAGACCCCTGCCGCGACGCAGGATTGGCGGCAGCAATTCCGCAACATCACATTTGGCGTCGCCTCCGGCGAGAACCAGCAGGATGGCAACCTCCGCTGGGCCGCCATGGCACCCTACCTGAAGCGATGCTTGGGCATTGAGAACGTGACCATCCGCGTGAGCAATGACTACTCCGCGATGATCGAGGCTATGGTGCAGGGCGATGTTCACCTCGCCTGGTATGGGCCGTCTCAATACGCGATCCTATGGGACCTTACACGCGGCGACGTGGTGCCAGTGGCCGTCGATGTCTCGCCGCAGGGCGACATGGGCTACCGCTGGAACATCATCGTGCGCGCCGATAGCCCTATCCGCACGCTGGAAGATCTGCGCGGCAAGACGCTCGGCTGGGCAACGCCGACCTCGACCTCCGGCTATGTGCTGCCGATGCAATTTTTCCGAGAACGCGGCTGGGTGGATGAGCGCGGCCAGAGCAATTTCTTCGGCCGCCTCGTACAGACTGGCTCGCATGACAACGGCATGGTCTCGGTTGTGCAGGGTCGTCTCGATGCAACGACCGGCTGGTACTACTCGCCGCAGTCTGGCGCGCATGTCCGCGCCGCGGGCGCTGGCACGATCCGGCTGGAGGATATCCGCTTCATCCATGAAAGCGCGCAAATCCCCAACGCGCCTTTCACCACGCGCCTCAGCTACCCCGCGCCGATGCGCGCGAAGATGAGCGAGTGCCTGATAAATATGCGCTGGGCTGATCCGCAGGCCTGGGAGACGGTGAGCCGCAACGTGTTCGGCGGTTTCGGCCTGATCTCGCATGAGGCTTATGAGCCTTTCATTGCGCTGCGGCAGGCCGAACGCCGCCGGCGCTAAGCGCGTGTTGGAGCTGCGAGCACTCACGCGCCGCTTCGGCAACGCCACCGCCGTGGATCGCGTATCCATGGCAGTTGGGGATGGCGAGATGGTGGCGGTGCTGGGGCGTTCGGGCGCCGGAAAATCCACCTTGCTGAATATGATCAATCGCTTGATCGACCCGAGCGAGGGGGAGATCCTCTATCATGGGCGTGATATTTCCCGGCTGAGTGGGGCTGAACTGCTCGCCTGGCGCCGGCAGAGCGCGATGATCTTCCAGCGCTTCAACCTGGTCGCGCGGCTGTCGGTATTGACCAACGTGCTGACCGGGCGGCTCAATCACAAGCCGCGCCTACCCAAGCTGTTTGGCATGTTTAACGACCAGGAGCGTGATATCGCGATCGACGCGCTGGCCTCGCTCGGCATGGATGATCATGCGCTCAAGCGCGCCGACCAGCTTTCGGGCGGGCAACAGCAGCGGGTGGCGATTGCCCGCGCCCTGGTGCAGGAACCGCGGCTGATTCTTGCGGATGAGCCGGTGGCGAGCCTCGACCCCGTCAATTCTCAGGCGGTCATGGAGGCCCTGCGTCGCATCAACCAGGAACGCGGGATCACCGTACTGTGCAATTTGCATTCGGTTCCGCTTGCCCGCGCCTGGTGCGACCGCGCCATCGCTCTGTCGGAGGGGCGGGTGATCTATGACGGGCCGGTCGGCGGGCTCGACGAACCGACCCTGCTCGCCATCTATGGCAGCGCGGCCGCGCTGACCGAGGCACATTGAGTATGGCGGACGGCACGCCTGGCGTGCGCCCGCTTCAGCACCCGCAATCGCGCGCGCGGTTCGCCCGGGCATGGGCTGCCCAAAAGCGCGCCCATCGTCTGCAATGGCTGAGCGCTGCCGTGCTTATGCTGGTGCTCATCGCCATTTCAGCCTGGTTGGGCGAGGTCAAGCTTGCCCTGCTGTGGGACAGGCTGCCGCGGTTCGGGTCCTATTTCGGGCGCATGGTGCCCGAGCTTGCCTGGGCGACGCTGGGGGAAGATCTCGCCTATTGGTACTGGAACGGCTGGCAGTGGCTGGCGTCGCTTTGGCAAACGGTGCTGATCGCGATCTATGCGACGCTGTTTGGCGCCATCCTCGCCTATGTCTTCTCCTTTCTGGCAGCGCGCAACCTGACCCCCGCGCCCTGGGTAGGGGTGGCCGCGCGCCGAACGCTGGAACTGGCACGCACTGTCCCCGAACTCGTCTTCGCCGTATTATTCGTTTTCGCCTTCGGCATAGGCCCGCTCGCCGGCGTATTGGCGATCGGCCTGCATTCCTTCGGCGCGCTCGGCAAGCTGTTCGGTGACGTAGCCGAGAATGCCGACCCGGAGCCACTGCGCGGCGTGCGCGCCACTGGAGCAAGCTGGGCGCAGACCATGGTCTATGGCGCGACGCCACAGCTCATGCCCGATTATTTGTCTTACGGGCTGATGCGACTGGAGATCAACGTGCGCGCTGCGTCGATCCTCGGTTTCGTCGGTGCAGGCGGAATCGGGCAGGAACTCTATCGCGCCATCAAGAATTTCGACCACACCGATATCTCTGCGATCGCGCTCATGCTGATTGCGGCGGTAATGCTGATCGACGCGCTATGCGGCTGGCTGCGCGGGCGGGTCATCGGCCGCGATGGGTTGCGCGCGCTGTGAGCGGCCGGCCCCTCACGCGCTGGCGCGAATGCCGGCCGGAATTATATCCACCGAGGGGCCTCGCCCTGTGGCGGCGCGCGGCGGCGGTTCTGCTTGGGCTCGGTCTGTTTCTGTGGGGCCTGGATGCGCTTGAGGTGACGCCTGGCCGACTGATCGATGGCATCGGCCAACTCGGCCATGTCTTCATGTTGATGATGCCGCCTGCTGTTACCGAGCATGTCTGGGACTATGTGCGGGCTATCGGCGAGACACTGGCGATGGCCTTTCTCGGCACCTTGGTGGCCTCGTTACTGGCCGTGCCGCTGGCGCTGATGGGCGCGCGCAACATCATGCCCTTCGGCCCGGTCCGGTTGCTCGTGCGTCGGTCGAGCGACGTGGTGCGCGGCATCGACAGCCTGGTTTGGGCGATCTTCTTTGTGAGTGTGGTCGGGCTCGGGCCCTTTGCCGGTATCCTGGCCATTGCGATGAATGACACCGGCGTATTGACCAAACTATACGCCGAAGCGATCGAGAACACCGACCGCGAGCAGGTGAAGGGCGTGCGGGCCACCGGTGCCGGCCGCATGCAGACGATAGGGTTCGGCGTGCTGCCGCAGGTCATGCCGGTGCTGCTGGGCAACAGCCTCTACTTTCTCGAATCCAACTTACGTTCGGCGACGATCCTTGGCGTGGTTGGGGCCGGAGGCATCGGCTTTTTCCTGATGGACCGCCTGATGATCAGCGCTTGGCGGGAGGTGTCGCTCATC
This sequence comes from Rhodovarius sp., assembly GCF_040399605.1. NCBI lineage: Bacteria > Pseudomonadati > Pseudomonadota > Alphaproteobacteria > Acetobacterales > Roseomonadaceae > Rhodovarius > Rhodovarius sp. The sequence continues at coordinate 14,246 of NZ_JBBARU010000037.1, forward strand.
GTCATCATGGTGTTGGTAACCGTTGCCTGCATCGACGCGCTCTCCCGCGTGCTTCGTGGACGGCTGATTGGACCGGTCGGACGGTGAGAACTGGCTCGGGAAATTCGGACAGGTCGATAACTGGCTTTCCTGCCTAACAGCGGCAATGTGGCCGCGTATCAGGAGCGAGTTGCGGGGATAACGGCCCGATCGAGAAGCACAGCCCTCGCGAGCCCCGCATCGCCTGGACGCACCCCACCCACATAGCTGTGGTTTCCCAAGGCAACCAGGTCGCTCACGGAAGGCATGCGTTTCTCCTCACAGCCGCAGCAAGGGCAGTTCTAGGCAGGAATTAACCGGAAAACGCGGACGGCCCCCTGCTCTCCCCAAGCCAGCCGTCCACATCAAATAATCTCCTTCCCCTGAAAATTGCCACACGCGACACGAGACGAGCGAGGCAAATATCTATAGTCTGAATTTTGTATTTCTGAATTGAAAAATTCCCTTCCAGACGGTGTTTCTACGGCCCTAGTACGAATTGATATCTCGCAAAGGTTTGGTACGATTTGCTGAATGGTCACATGGCTTGTCACCAGCCGAGGAAAATTTGAGTCGCTCATACCACGGGCTCGGACGATTAATGTCACACTACAGGCCGACGTTGGGCCGGAGGCATTGCATTGCATCCCCTGCGCGCTCAAAAACCGGCCAAGCGGTTCGCCGCCAGAAGCTGCCAAGGCGGCTTCAACGCAGCGGTAGACATCGTACCGTAATGGCGCGCCGAAGCACCGCGTGAGAGGACTTCCCGGCATCGGGTTCACGACAAACTCGCTTAATGGCATAAAAAGAGAACAGCCGCCCAGCAGGAGCGCAGAAAACGTGGCAAAGAGCCTTGTGGCGTCCACCGCCCGCACCGGGAATGCCGTCCCTCGAGGCACCCCACCCACATAGCTGTGGTTTCCCAAGGCAACCAGGTCGCTCACGGAAGGCATGCGTTTCTCCTCACAGCCGCAGCAAGGGCAGTTCTAGGCAGGAATTAGCCGGAAAACGCGGACGGCCCCCTCCTCTCCCCAGGCCAGCAAGCCAGCCCGAGGACAGAAGCAAGGCACTCGAATCACTTCTTCCCCGGGCGCGAAATATCGCAGCACGGGCGAACCGCCTCCCGCGGGGAGCACCTGGACAAGCGATCCACGCTCGCCGGTGCCTTTCGCTGATTTCGCGAGGAGCAAATCTCCACTCGGATGCCAGGCAAGAGTTCCGATCGGCTCGAACTGCCCCGCAAAGGACACGATCATGCGCCCGCTGCTCGCATCCCACACACGGATCGGATCCTCGTCCCGCCAGAGCCGAAACTCCCCCGTTGTGGGATCGGGCGCACTGTCCAAGCCCTGAGCGCCACTCGCGAGACGATCTCCCTGCGGCGACCAGGCCAAGGACGCGAAGGACGGAATATGGGCTGGGATCACCCTCTCGCGCCGCAGTCCCGGCAGGTCGAAGATCTCAATCGCCTTTCGCACCGAGGGATGACGCTCCGCAAGCGAGTAATTTGCGTCCACTGCAAGGTGATTGCCGTGGTTGATCGACGCTAGCGTAAACGTGACACGTCTCGGCGGGACGATGGCCTGCACAAACTCCGCGGTCGCCACATCATAGACGTGCAGGTAACCGCCTTGACGGTTCTCATCAAAGAGGACCACGAACTTCCCATCCGGCGACACCGCCAAACCTTCGGGAACCCTCGAGGTTGGGAAGTCTGTTGGCCAGCGCGCATGGCGCAAGGGCCGCCCCGTGTCCGTCTCGAACACGCCGAACACGAAGGGGTTGTTGTGCAGCGTGCGAATCTCTCCAGGCCGGGTGACCAACTCCCGGCCACCCGCCGCAAACCCCAGCGTGGCCTGGCTGATGGCCGAAGAACGCTGGATCGTCGCTCGCACGCGCCAGGATGAGGTGTCGATCACCGCGACCTTCGATCCCCAGTCATGCGCCGCCGCAATACGGCCGCCATCCGGGCTCCAGGCCAGCGACGTCACGTAGGTCCCGAGTTCCACGCGCGCCACCTGCTGCAGGCGCAACTGGCCGCTCATTCCGCCTCCCGCAGGGCGGGACTGCGCCCGGCCCGGCGATGGCCCGGCCAGGGCGGCGGCACCCACCCCGCCCATCGCCGCGCGCCGGGCCAGGGGTCTCGCTTGCTTAGCGCTGCTGTCCTTGCCATTCGCCATCACATTGTCCTGCACAACCGGGGAATTCCCGAAACTTAGCTGGCTTAAAGTAAATAAAAGAAACAATACGCATGGAATAAAAAAATGAAAAATTAGCCATGTTAATTGTTACCCTTCTGGTTGCGGCGCCTTGGGTGTTTCATGCCATCACAAAAATACGTCCTCTCCCTCCACAGGGCGGCGCAGGGGCCTTGCCTGTCCTGGCTGACAGGAAAGCGGCCGCGGCTTGAAGCGCGGGTGCTGAACATCCTTGCCAGTCAGATGATGGACGCAGAGCTTGCTGCCCTCTTCGCCCAGGAATTTGCGCCGGGGTGGAACTGCCTGGCGGCCGAGCAGACGAGACTTCAGCAGCAATTGCTCGCGGCGCCGCCGAGCGCCGTGCGGTTGATGCCCAATCTTGGGCAGGCTTACCGCGACACGCTGGCGCGGCTGGTTGAGGTTCTCGCTGGGGCTGCGGGCGGAGAGGCGCTCCATGCCGCACGAGGGTTGATTGAACCGGTGGTGATCCACCCTGCGCCGCTCCGTATACCACCCGGGATTACAGTGGAGGGGAAGTTCGCGGCGATGCTGATGATGGGGCAGCCAGTGTTGTCAGCGGAGGCGGCGGAGGTGGCGGACAAAGAAACTCCGGGAGGACAGCGCCCTCCCAAGGGGGCCACCGCCCCTACATCTCTACAATCCGCCCCGGATGCGCCTGCCCCGTCAGCACATGCCAAAGCCCGCGCAGATTGCCCTGCAAACGTCCCCAACGATCCACTTCCGGCTCGGGCCGCAGGGATTTCACCGCATTGGCCAGCAAATGCCGGCCAATGCTGCGCAGCGCGTGGCTCCAGGGGTAGCTGCCTTTGCGGGCGAGGTAGACGGAGTTCACCACCTGGGAATAGCCCAGCCGGCGCCCTGGCTGGCGGCCGATCTTGGCGCCCAGATGCACACCGCGCGCGCCGGCGAGGCGCAGGATGCTGCCATGGGGCAGCAGGCGGCGGGAGAAATCGATATCCTCGTACCAGGCATAGGCCGGCAGGGCTTCGTCGAAGCGCAGCGCGTGTTGGCGGATCGGCGCCATGCGGAAGGCCATGTTGCAGCCATAGCCGTTGAAATGTGGTGCCACTGCCAGAGGGTCTGAGGGCAGCGTATCGGCGGCGAGGATGGCGCGGCCTTGTTCCACAGAAATGCCGGGGCCTTTGGCGCCATCGGCGATGACGGTGCCGGTGGCGACCACGCAATCGGGATGGGCGTTCAGCACGGCTTCCAGCACTGCAAGCCAGTCCGGCGCGGCGAGGAAATCATCATCGATGAAAAGGATGGCATCAGCGGTGGGAGCGGCATCGATGATGGCGTTGCGCTGCCGTGGCAGACCGGCCTCGGCGGTGATGAAGCGCAGGCCCGGGAAGCGGGGCGGCAGGCCGGTCACATCGCCCTCGCTGACATGGCAGATGATGACGGCCTGCGGTGGACGGGTCTGACGGTCGATCTCGGCCAGCACCTCGCCCAGGATGGCGGGGCGGCCGCGGGTGGCGATGCCGATGGTGATGTTCATGCTGTCATGGGCGTTGGTTGCGGGGTTTGCGGCGAGAGGAAGCCGCCCAGCCGGCCGCGAAAACTTTGCCAGTAATAGGCGGCGTGGTGCAGCCTCCCGCGCAGCAGGGCCAGCCCCGCGCCGGCGACTGGGCGATAGAGAAAGGCCGACCACACCGCAAAGGGCACGGCGTGGCGGCGCAGCACGAAGCCCAGACCCATGCCATAGCGATAGGCCCGCTCGGCAGCGACATCGGAGAGCCGCTTATCGGGGTGCACCACCAGCAGGGACGGATCATATTCGGCCTGCAGCCCGGCGGCCATGGCCCGGCAGACCAGGTCATTGCCCTCGGCGCTGCCATGGGCGCTGCCGGGGCCTAGGTTTTCGTCAAAACCGCCCAGCGCCAGTGCCGTGTCGCGCCGCAGCCAGAGGTTGAACTCGATCACCGAGGTCCAGACGGTGGCCAGGGTGATGGGCCCGCCCTGGCGGTGCCAGCGGCCCGAGCCCAGCCCGCCATCGGGCGAGGCGGCGGGGCCGGTCAGCACCGCAAGCCCCGGATCGCCGAAGATCCGCGCCACCCGGGCCAGGGTGCCGGGGGGCAGGGTGCAATCATCATCGGGGAAGGCCACGATATCGCCGATGGCGGCGCGCAGGCCCAGATTGCGCGCGGCATTGGCATGTGGGCGCGGGCTGCGGATGTGGCGCAAAGTCAGGCGCTGGGCATAGGCCGCCACCACGGGTGCGAGACGATCATCGCCGTTCTGATCGACCAGGATCACGTCCAGCGCCGGGTGATGTTGCGCGACCAGGCTGTCGAAGAGGTCATGCAGCTCCGCCACCCGGCCCATGGTGGCGATGATGAGGGAGATATGCGTCATCCCATCACCTCGGTGATGAGGGCTGCGCGGAAACTCTCTTCCGAGAAGCGGGTGGCATTGGCGTGGCAGGCGGCGGGGGAGAGGGCGGGGGCGGCGATGAAGCGCTGCACCGCCGCGCGCACTGCCTCGGCGCTTTGTTCGGCGAAGAGGAAGCCGGTTTCGCCCTCGATCACGATATCCCGCGCACCGCCGCGGCCATAGGCGATGAGCGGGGTGCCGGCGGCCTGGGCCTCGACCATGGCGATGCCGAAATCCTCTTCGGCGGCGAAGACGAAGGCGCGGGCGGTTTGCGTCAGGCGCACCAATTCGCCCTGCGGCACCCTGCCGCGCAGTTCGATGTTTTTGGCGCCGGTGGCGGCGGCGGTGACGAGGGGGGCGGAGGGGCCGTCACCCACCACGATCAGGCGCTGGTCGGGCATTTGGGCAAAGGCCTCCACCACCAACTCGATCCGCTTATAGGGCACCTGGCGGGAGGCGATGAGGAAGTGGCCCTGCTTTTGCTCACACAGCGGGAAGCCGGCGAGATTGACCGGCGGGTGCAGCACCCGGGCCTCGCGCCGCCATGCCTTCTGGATGCGCTCGGCGATGTAGCGGCTATTGGCCAGCAGGGTGTCAGGCCGTGCTGCGCTGGCCTGGTCCCAAAGGCGCAGGCGGTGCAGCAGCCAGCGTGTGTAAAGCGAGGCCAAGCCGCGCGTCATGCCGGCCTGGCGCAGATATTGGTGCTGCAAATCCCAGGCATAGCGCATGGGCGAATGGATATAGGCGATGTGGCGCTGGCCGGGGCCGGTGATGGCGCCCTTGGCCACGGCATGGCTGGAGCTGAGCACCACATCATAGCCCTGCAGGTCGAATTGCTCGACCGCGATGGGCATCAGCTGGAGATAGTTGCGAAAGCGCTTTTTCGCCAAGGGCAGGCGCTGGATAAAGCTGGTGCGCGGGGTGCGGCCATGCAGGAAATGGCGCTCCGCCTCGGGCAGGAAATCGCAGAGCACGAAAAGATCCGCCGTGGGAAAGGCGAGCAGCATTTGTTCCAGCACGCGTTCGCTGCCGGCATAGCTGTCGAGCCATTCATGGATGATGGCGATTTTTGTCATGCGTCTTGCGCCAATTGCAGCAGGCGCGCCGCGGCGGCGGGCCAGGAATAATGTTGCGCCCGGGCGCGGCCCGCATCGGCCATGCGTTGGCGGAGTGCAGGCTCGGCGATGAGGGTGGCGAGTTGGCTGGCCAGGCCCGCGGGGTCGTCGGAGGCGAACCACAGCGCGGCATCGCCCAGCACCTCGGGCAGGGCGCCGGCGCGGCCGGCGATGACCGGGCAGCCGCACCACATCGCCTCCAGCGGCGGCAGGCCGAAGCCCTCATAGCGGCTGGGGAAGAGCAGGCAGAGGGCGTTTTCGTATAGGGCCCGCAGCGCAGCATCGCTGACCCGGCCCAGCGGGCGGGCGGCGCCGGCGCCGGCGGCGCGAAACACCGAGGCATCGCGCGCGCCGGCCAAAGCGAGTGTCATGCCATGCTGTTCCAGCAGGCTCGCGGCGCCCTGAAGAGCGGCGAGGTTTTTATGTGCCGCCTGGGTGCCGACGGCGAGGGCGTAGCGGCCGGGCTGCAGGCCATGCTCGGCGAGGATGGCGGTCTCGGCCGGGTTGCGGAAAATATGCTCGCCGCCTTCGGCGACCACGCCGATGCGGGCGGGGTCGAGCCGCAGGTGATGGGCGAGGCGGCTGCGGGAAAATTCGCTCACCGTCAGCAACCGCGTGCCGTTGCGCGCCAGGGAATAATGCAGCGCGCGATACCATAGGCGAAAGGCGCGAGAATAGGATTCGGGCGTGTCGAAGACCCCGGCATCATGAATCACCACCGCCTGGCGGCCACGGCGGAACAGTGGCGCGGTATTGCCCAGATTGAGCAGCAGCCCCGCGCGCGCGGCGGGGGCGAGTTCCCATTGCTCCCAGGCCTGGCCCTGGCGGCGGCCGGTGGCGGTGCCGCCCTCAATGCCCGGGGGGGTGAGGATGGTGGCCTGGGGAAGGGAGGCGGCGATTTCGCGACAAAACCGCTGCACGCCGGTGAGCGCCTGGGTCAGGTAGCGGCCATTGATGAAAAGCGGCGTCATGCGCGCAGCAACTGACGCCATTGCCGCGGGTGCCGCAAGGCTTGGCGTTCATCAGGCAGCAGGGAACGCCATAGCAGCAGCACCAGTGCCGCGGTGCCGAGGGCGAAAACGCCGCCCTTCCAGCCCCAGCCCGGTGCGAGGGCCAGTGCCAGCAGCACCAGCCCTGCCGCCAGCATGGGCGGCATCAAGCCGCGTGCAGCCGCCGCGGCCGGCGGGTAGAGACGGGCGGCGAAATAGAGTTTCCCCAGCGCATCGGCGGCCACCCGCAGCGCCCAGGCGATGGCGGCACCCTCCACCCCGCCCGCGACCAAGAAGAGTGCCGATAGGGGCAGAAACACCACCGCCTGCGCCAGCACGAAGCGCGCTATCACATCGGGCCGGCCAATCGCCTCCAGCAGCGCATTGGGGGCATAGGCGAGGCAGGAGAACAGGATGCCGATGGCGAGGATGCGCAAGACCGGCGCGCCGCCATCGGCAAAGCCGGCACCAAGCCACAGCCGCAACACCTCATGCGAGCCAGCCACCAGCACCGCGCAGGCGGGAAAGACGCCGATGAGGATCAGCAGGCCGCCACGGCGCAACAGCGCGGCCGTGGCCACTGGCACGGAGGCAAAACCGCTGGCCATGGCTGGCAGCAGCGCCTGGGAGACGGCGACGGGCAAAATCCACATCCGCAACACCAGATCGAGCGGCGTGGCGTAATGGGCGACTGCCGTCAACGTCAGCAGCGCGCCGATCAGGAAGCGATCGGCATAGAGCAGCGCCTGGCCGATCAGGGAGGCAAAGGTGATCCACCCGCCCAGGCGCAGCAAGGGGGCTGCGAGGCGTAGCCGGGGCCAGGTGGACCACAGCCCCGGTAAATCCCGCCGCACCAGCCAGATATAGGAGATTGTATTGGCCAAACGGCAGGCCAGCAGGGCCAGCATGACCCCCACCAGCGAATCCCACAGCAGCAGGGCCAGCACCGGGCCGAGATAATAGAACAGGTTGACCGGGACGGTGACGAGATTGGCCGCGGCAAAGCGCTGATAGGCCGCTAGCACCCCCCACAGCGCCGCATTCAACACCACCAGGGGAATCGCACAGGCCAGCACCCGCATGGCGGCCAGGGCCTCGGCCTGCAGCGCGGGCGGCACATTCAGGCCATCGCTCACCAGCCAAGGCAGGGCGAGCCACAGAACCGCCGCGCCGAAAACCGCCACCAGGCTGAGGGCGGCCAGCCCTGCGCGCACCAGATCGGCCTGTTCGGCCGGGGTGGCGGTGTGCATCCGCTCGGAGAGGCTGCGGGTGAGGGCGGGGCCCACGCCCAGATCCAACACGCCCAGCACGCCCACCATGGCCAGGGCCAGGGTGAATAAACCCCACCGCTCCACCCCCATGAGATGCAGCAGCCAAGGCGTGAGGAGCAGAGCAATGACCAGGGGCAGGCCGCGGCCCAGGGCATTCCACACCACCCCGGACATCAGGCGCCCGGTGGCGGCGCGGGTTTGGGCTGTGTGGGTCATGCGGGCGAGGATAGCACCGGTTGGGATGGTTTGGGTTTCCCCCGGAAGAGGGTTTTGCCGCTCACCCGGGGCCGCGCTGACCCTTTTTAGCAGGCGCCCCGACGGGCCAGCACGGCCATCGGCGTGCGGGCGAGGATTTTGATGTCGGTCCAGAGCGAGGGCTGGGAGGCATAGGCCACATCCATCGCCACGCGCTGGGCGTAGCTGGTGTTGCTGCGGCCGCTGACCTGCCACAGGCCGGTGATGCCGGGGCGCACGCTCATATATTGCGCTGCGGCGGGGCCGTAATACTCGTCCAGCTCGGCGGCTACCACGGGGCGTGGGCCGACAAGGCTCATCTCGCCACGCAGCACATTGACCAATTGCGGCAATTCATCGAGCGAGGTCTTGCGCAGGACATGGCCGATGGCGGTGATGCGCGGGTCGTTTTTCAGCTTGCGGGTGGCTTCCCATTCGGCGCGGGCCGCAGGGTCGGCGGCGAGCAGGGCGTCGAGCCGGGCCTGGCTATCGGTCACCATCGAGCGGAATTTCAGGCAGCCAAAGCCGCGCCCGCCCTGGCCGACCCGGGTATGGGCATAGAAGGCGGCGCCGCTATCGCGCCGCACCAGGGCGGCGAGCAGCAGGAAGATCGGCGCGAGCAGCAGCAGCATGCCGCCAGCAGCCAGCATATCGAATGCGCGCTTGAGGCGGGCATTGATGCCTGCGGCCGAGGGGACCGGCAGGATGGGAGGGAAGATGCCGATCCGTGAGGCGCGGACGGTATTGTCCGGGCGGAGGGATTGGAGACTGTCCAGGCCAGGCATGGATTTTGTCCCGAGAGGGGTGGGGGCGGAGGAATTCTGCTTGCGAGCATTTTGCCGGGCTGAACTGGCCGCAAGATGGTTGAGTTGGGGCGAAAATGTGGCAGTGCACAAAAACGACAGGTTTTCTGGCCTTGCCCTTGTCACATTGCGGTGCGAGCAGGGGGAATGCGCATCGCTCTCATCCTCGCGGCGATTTGGGGCGCGGGGATGGCTTTTTGGCTGTTTCCCGCCGATTTTTTATGGCCTGGCGCGGGCGGTGGGTGGCGACCGGTGGGCGATGCCGCACAGCATGCGGTGGCGCAGCGCTATTTCATCGCCTCGGCATGGGTTTGGCCGCCGCTGAATGTGGCGATGCTGGGCGGCCTCAATCTGGCCTTTGCTGATGGGATTCCGCTGCTGGCCTTGGCGCTAAAGGCGCTCGCGCCGCTGCTGCCGGCAGGGTTTCATGGCATTGGGCTGTGGTATGCGCTGGTATGGGTTTTGACGCCGGTTTGCGCCGCCTGGGCCATGGCGGGGGCGGGGGAGCGCCGGCTGCTGCCATTATTGGCCGTGGCGGTGGCGGCGGCTTCGATGCCGGCCTTCATCATGCGGTTTGGCCATGCCGCCTTGTGCGGGCATTTTTTGCTGTGGCTGGGCTTGGGGTTTTATCTTCGGCTGGTGGCCGGGGGGCGGGTCTGGCCCGGGGCCATTTTGCTCCAGGGGGCGACCTTGCTGGTGCATCCTTATTTGGCGGTGATGAATTTGGCGCTGCTGGCAGCGGTGCCGGCCACGCTGCTGCTGCGCCGCGCGCCCTGGTTGGGGGCAGCATTGGGCGCTGCGGCCGGGCTGGCGCTGGTGGGCGGAATTATGACCGTTTTGGGATATTTGGGGGCGGTGGGCGATGGGCAGCGCTGGTATGGCGCCTTCGCGCTGAATCTTTTGTCGCCGATATGGCCGTTTCGGTCATGGTTCCTGGGGGGCGGGTTCGCGGCCGAGGTCGATGCCACCGGCCATGGCGGCTGGGAGGGTTATAATTGGCTGGGTTTTGGCCTGTGGTTGGGGCTTGCGGCGCTGCTGCTGTGGCGGCCGGTTGCGGTGCTGGGCGGCCTCAGGCGGCATGGCGGGTTGGTGCTGGCCTGCCTCGGCCTCAGCCTGCTGGCGGTGAGTTTTCGGGTCGGGCTGGGGCCTGCTCTGCTGTTCGATCTGGGCGAGGCGCCGGGGTTATTCGAGCAATTCCGCGCCTCGGGCCGCTTCTTCTGGCCGGTGGGGGCGGCGGCGCTGCTGGGGGTGGCGGTGCTGCTGGCCCGGCAGGGGCGGGCGGGGATTCTCTTGCTGGTGGTGCTGGCGGCGGTGCAATGTCTCGATGCAGCGCCTGCCCGGCAGGCGCTGCATGATTGGGCGGGGGCACAGCATCCCTGGCGGATAGATGCGGCGAGGCTGCGCCCGCTGCTGGCGGCGGCCGAGCGGGTGACCCTGCTGCCCAGTTGGCCCTGCACCGCGGCTGAGGATCATGCCACCCGCGAGGCGCTGCTGGAGATGCTGGCTTTGGCCAGCGAGACGCCGCGGCCGATCAACACGATGTATGCTGCCCGCTGGCGCGAGGCGCCGCGCTGCACCGATGCGGCAACCCGCGCCACAGCGGTGGCCCCGGGTGAGTTGCGGCTGGATTATGTTGCGGGCGCCTGGAGGGTTATTCGCTAGGCGTATGCGCGAAGGCCCAGACTTCAGCCGCTGGGGATATGCCGCTCCACGATATAAAGCGGCCGGCCCTTGGTCTCATTGAACACCCGGCCGAGATATTCGCCGATAATGCCCAGCATCATCATCTGCACGCCGCCCAGGAAGAGCACCGCGGCCATCAGGCTGGGATAGCCCGCCACCGGATTGCCAAAGAGCAGGGTGCGCAGCAGCAATTGCACGATATAGGCGGCCGAGATGAAGGCGATGCCCAGGCCCAGATAGCTGGCGATTTTAAGCGGCCCCACGGTGAAGCTGGTGATCCCCTCCAGCGAGAGGTTCCACAGCTTCCACCAATTCCATTTGGTGGTGCCAGCCGCGCGCGGTGCCCGGTCATAGGGCACCGCCACCGAGGGGAAGCCCACCCAGGCGAATAGCCCCTTCATGAAGCGGTGCTGTTCGCGCAATTGCAGTAGCGCATCGAGTGAGCGGCGCGACATCAGGCGGAAATCGCCGGTGTCCTGCGGCAATTGCACCCGCCCGCCCAGGCGTTGCATCACCCGGTAGAACCCCGCCGCCGTAACGCGCTTGAGCCATGATTCGCCATGGCGGACCGAGCGCTGGGCATAGGCCACGTCAAAGCCCTGGCGCCAGGCGGCGACGAGGGCGGGGATGACCTCCGGCGGGTCCTGCAAATCGGCATCGATCACCACCACCGCCTCGCTGCAGGCGGCATGATCCAGCCCCGCGGTGAGGGCGATTTCCTTGCCGAAATTACGGCTGAGATTGACCACCGCCACCCGGCCATCGGCCGCCTGGGCCTGGAGCATCAGGGCCAGCGTGCCATCGCGCGAGCCATCATTCACATAGACCAGCTCAAAGGGCAGGCCGATGCCCTCCATCGCCGCAGTGATGCGGGCGTGGAATTCGGGCAGGACCTCCTGCTCATTGTAGCAGGGGATGACGACGGAAATGGCGGGCGGGCTCATGCCCGCCTCATGGACGGCAATAATGGCTTATTTTCAGCGGATGATTCCGCCCGAGAGGCTGGCGGGGATCCGATTGCGCCAGGTGCCGGCATCAACATGGGTGACGAATTCCAACACGGCGCGGTTGAAGGCATCGGGGTCCTCCAAATTCATGGTGTGGCCGCATTTGGGCATCACCAGCAGGGCCGAGCTGTGGATGGTGCGCTTGAGGAAGATGGAGGCTTCCAATGTGGGGTCATCCTCATCGCCGGCGATGACCAGGGTGGGCGTGGTCATCTTGGCGAAGCCCTCGCGCAGATCCCATAGCGAGGGGCGCTGGCGTTGCACGCCTTGCATGGTGAGTGCTGAGCCCTCGGTGCTGTGCTCGGCCAGTTGGGTGATGAATTCGGCGAAGCCGCGCGGGTCTTTCTGCTCGAAGATCAGGCGGGTCGGGCCATGGCCGTAGATATTGGCCATCTTGTCCATGCCTTCGGCGCGGATGCGGGCGATGGTGGCATCGGTTTCGGCCCAGAATTGCTCGCGCTTATCGGGCGAGGCGCCATAGCCCACCCCGGCAGCCACCAGGCTGCGGGCCAAATGAGGGTAGCGCAGGCCCAGATGCAGCGTGGCGAAGCCGCCCATGGAGAGGCCCACGACGTGGGCGGGCGCTAGGTTGAGCTTTTGGATCACCTCGGCAATGTCATCCGTGGCGCGGTCTTGGCTATAGGAGGCCGGGTCGGCGGGCACGGCCGAAGGCGGATAGCCGCGGGCGGCGAAAGCGATGCAGCGATAGCGGCGGGCGAAGAAGCGCAGCTGCGCCTCCCAGGCGCGGTGGTCGCCGGCATATTCATGCACGAAGACCATGGGCGTGCCTTCGCCGACATCCTCGTAATGCAGGTCAACGCCGTCAGTGGTGCGCAGGCTGGGCATGGGAATCTCCTTTGGGCGGGGGCAGAATGGTTCGGCGTGGCAGGCTCGGCAAGGGTCATGGGCCAGCAGGCTTGCGCGATGGCGCGCCGCGCCCGATGAAGCGCCCGGGCGAGGTCCAAAAGGGGTTTTTCGATGCAACGACGTGTATTGCTGCTCTCCGCGCTGGCGGCGCCTGTCCTACCGCTGGCGGCGCCGGCCCTAGCGCAGGCTTGGCCTTCGCGGCCCATCCGCATTTTCGTGCCCTTCGGCCTGGGCGGCAGCGCCGATGTTGGCGCGCGGGCGTTGCAGGAGCCGCTGAGTGCCGCACTCGGCCAGCCGGTGGTGGTGGAGAACCGGCCCGGGGCAGGGGCGGTGATTGGTACCGATGTGGTGGCCAAGGCGGCGGCTGATGGCCACACCCTGCTGCTGATGAGCAATACCCATACGGCCAATGAAACCCTGCTGCCCAATCGCCCCTATCAGCTGATGCGCGACTTCGCGCCGGTGGCGGCGGTGAATATCGCCCGCCACGCGCTGGTGGTGCACCCCTCGGTGCCGGCGAATTCGGTGTCTGAGTTGATCGCCCTGCTGCGGGCCAATCCGGGGCGATATGATTACGCCTCCTCCGGCCCGGGCACGCCTTATCATATCGCCGGTGAGGTGTTTCTCTCCATGGCTGGCGTGCAGGCGCAGCATATTCCCTTCCGGGGCTCCAACGAGGCCCGCACTGCGCTGGTCGCGGGGCAGGTGCCCATCATGTTCGATGCCATTCCCACCGTGCGTGAGCAGGTGGTGGGCGGTCGGGTGCGGGGGCTCGCCACCACCGGCCCCACTCGCAATGTGCTGATGCCCGACCTGCCGACGGTGGCCGAGACCCTGCCGGGCTATGAGGCCAGCATTTGGCTGGGCGTGATGGCGCCGGCCGGCACGCCCGAGCCGATCCTTGGGCGGCTGAACGCGGAGATCAACGCCTATCTCCGCCGGCCGGAAACGCGCGATGCCCAGTCCCGCGCGGGCGCTGAGCCCATGGCCATGAGCATGGCCGAATTCGATGCGTTTCTGCGGGCCGATATCATCCGCCAGGCCGAGTATATTCGGCTCGCCCGGATCACCCCGGCATGAGCTTTTCCCTCGATGGCGTCTCGGTCGCGCTGCATGAGCAGGCGCGCCATGACGGGCAGCGCATCACCAGCGATTCCTGGGAGGAATACCCGGTGCTGCGCTTTGCCGATGTGCCGCGGGTGACCACCGAATTGATCATTCGCCCTGAGGCGCGCCCGCTCGGTGCCGGCGAGGCCTCCATGGCGCCTGCCATTGCCGCTATTGCCGGCGGCATCTTCTCGGCGCTTGGCACCCGGCCGAACCGCCTGCCCTTCATTCCGGAAAACCTCTGATGGCGAAAATCACCCTCACCCTGGCCTGCGTCGCCTCGGACCGCACCCGGCCGCTGATGGATGGGCGGGTGAGAGTGCCCGGCGTGGATCTGGTTTTTCTCCCTGGCGAACCTGAGGATATTTTCCGCCGGGCGTTGCGCGACAAGGCGTTTGATATTTCTGAGCTGTCCATGGGCAGCCACATCGTGACCACGGCGCGTGGGGATTCGCCCTATATCGGGCTGCCCATCTTCCTCTCCCGGGCGTTTCGGCATTCTGCGGTCTATATCCGCAATGACCGTGGCATAAATTCGGCGGCTGATCTGGCCGGGCGCAGCATCGCCCTGCCGGAATTCCAGCAGACCGCGGCGTTGTGGGTGCGCGGCTTCCTGCGCGAGCAATATGGTGTGGATACCACCTCAATCCGCTGGCGCAGCGGTGGTGAGCGGGTGGCCATTGCGCCGCCGCCTGGCCATGATCTGGCGCCGCTGGGCATGGACCCGATGGCGGCGCTGGAAACAGGTGCGGTGGATGCGCTGATCGGCCCGCGCATCCCGGCATCGCTTGGACAGGGCGTGGTGACGCGACTTTGGCCCGATTACGCGGCCGAGGAGAAGGCCTGGCATAAGGCCACCGGCTTCTTCCCCATCATGCATTGCCTGGCGCTGCGGCGCGACATTGCCGCCGCCCATCCCTGGCTGGCGGTGGAGCTTTATCGGGCTTTTGCCAAGGCGCGGGAGATGTCCCTGGCCGAGTTGCGGCTGGTCAATGTGCTGCGCGTCTCCATGCCGTGGCTGGCCTCGGCCTTTGAGGAGCAGATGGCGATCATGGGTGGTGACCCATGGCCCTATGGCTTTGCCCGCAACCGCGATGAGGTGGCGGCGATGATCCGCTTTGCCCTGGCCGATGGGCTGGCGGCGCGGGATATTTCCCCGGAAGAGCTCTTCCACCCGAGTGTGCTGACGGAGGGGTGACAGTTTCCCCCCCGCGTGATGAAAGCGGGGTCCAGGAGAATTGAAACCATGTCTGAACCCAGCGGCCCCCTGAAGGGCCTTCGCGTCCTCGACCTCACCCGCGTCTTGGCGGGGCCGACCTGCACCCAGATGCTGGGCGATCTCGGCGCCGAGGTGATCAAGATCGAGCGGCCCGATGCGGGCGACGATACCCGCGGCTTTGCCCCTCCCTTCGTGCCGAACACCAAGGAGAGCGCCTATTTCGTTGGCGTGAACCGCAACAAGAAGTCGCTCACGCTTGATATCGCCAAGCCTGAGGCCCAGGCCATCGTGCTGAAGCTGCTTGAGAGCTGCGATATGCTGGTCGAGAACTTCAAGGTGGGCGCCCTGGCGAAATATGGCCTGGGCTGGGAGCAACTCTCCAAGAAATTCCCCCGGCTGATTTATTGCTCGATCACCGGCTTCGGCCAGACCGGCCCTTATGCGCCGCGGCCGGGCTATGACGCGCTGATCCAGGCCATGGGGGGCGTGATGAGCCTGACCGGCGAGCCGAATGGCGCGCCCCAAAAAGTGGGCATTCCGGTGGCTGATCTCTTTGCTGGGCTTTACGGCTGCATCGGCATCCTGGCGGCGCTGCGCCACCGCGACGCGACGGGCCAGGGCCAGCAGATCGATATCGGCATGCTCGATACCCATGTCGCCTGGCTGGCCAATCAGGGGATGAATTACCTCAGCACCGGCGAAAATCCGCCGCGTCTGGGCAACCAGCACCCCAATATTTCGCCCTATCAGGAATTTCCGACCAAGGATGGCTACCTGATTTTGGCGGTGGGCAATGACCCGACTTTTGCTCGGTTCTGCGAGAATACGGGGCTGGCGCATTTGCTCACTGACGAGCGCTTCGCCACCAATCCCAATCGCGTCGCCAATCGCGACCTTGTGACCGCCACCCTCACCCCGGTGATGAAGACGCTGACCACGACTGAATGGGTCAATAAGCTTGAGGCGCTGAAGATTGGCTGCGGGCCGATCAACACGCTCGAGCAGGTCTTTGCCGACCCCCATGTGGTGGCGCGCGAGATGGTGGTGGAAATGACCCATGGCTCGGGCGAGGTGGTGAAGGTCATCGCCAATCCGGTCAAAATGTCGGCAACGCCGGCGGATTACCGCTCGGCACCGCCGATTTTGGGCGAGCATAGCCAGCATGTCCTGTGCGATATTCTTGGCATGTCGGCGGCCGAGGTGGCGGCGCTGCGGGAGAGAGGCATCGTGTGATGGAATATCCGCGAACGGGCAGCATGCACTGCCCCTTTGAGGGGGGTGCCGTCTCGCTGCGTTGGCATGAATGGGGGCCAGCCTCGGGCAAGCCCGTGGTCTGCGTCCATGGGTTGACCCGCAATGGCCGGGATTTCGATGTGCTGGCCCAGGCCCTGGCGGTGCAGGGGCGGCGGGTGATCTGCCCGGATATTCCCGGCCGCGGCATCTCCGGCTGGCTGCCGGCGGGCATGCTCTATGCGGTGCCGACCTATGTGGCGGTGCTCACGCCCCTGCTGGCGGAGTTGGGCGATTATGATTGGGTTGGCACCTCCATGGGGGGGCTGATCGGCATGGGGCTGGTGAGCCTGCCCTTTGATCGCCTGGGCCGGATGGTGCTCAATGATATTGGCCCCTTCATCCCCGAGGCGGCGCTGGCCCGCATCCGCGATTATCTGAGCCATTCGCCGCCGCGTTTTGCCAATCTGGCGGCGGTGGAGGCGCATTTGCGGCTGGTCCATGCGCCCTTCGGTTCGTTGAGCGACGCGCAATGGCGCCACATGGCCGAGCATAGCGCGCGGATGACGGCCGATGGCGCCATGCATCTGCATTACGACCCGCGCATCGTCGAGCCCATGCAGGCCGGCCCGCTCAGCGATGTCGATCTCTGGGCCCTGTGGGATTGGACGGTCAGCCGCCCGTTGTTGGTGCTGCGCGGTGAGCATTCCGACCTGCTGACGGCCGAGACTGCGGCCAGAATGGACCAGCACGGCAATACCACGCTTGCTACCATCAAGGGCTGCGGCCATGCGCCGGCGCTTATGGCGGCGGATCAGGTGAAGTTGATCGTGGATTTTCTGGCCGGGTGATGGGGCTTAGAGCATTTTCAAGCCTTGCGGCTTCGCAAGGCGGCTCAGAAAATGCGGTAAAACAAAGGCTAGAGCATCATCCGTTCAAACGGAATCGTTTGAGCGGATGATGCTCGACAAACAAAAGCTGAGAGCCTGTTTCGTTCGCCTCGGCTCACCGAACAGGCTCTAAGCCTGTAGCGGGGCTTGCGCCGCCTCCTGGTCGATGAGTAGCAGGCTGCGCGCCAGCCAGACCGCACGCTCGAAATTCGCGGTGGCCTGGCGCAGCATATCGGGCGGGGCCTCCCCGGCGCGGGCCTCACGGATGCGGCGCATCATTGGGCCGCGATCTTCGCTCAAGGTGAGCAGCGTGGCGATATCATCGCCATCCTGCACTTCGGCCAATTGCTCGAGCAGGAGATGCAGCGCCTCGGTCAATGACGGGATAGGGGCGGCGCCGGCCGCGAATTCGCTCACCACCACCCGCAAATCCCGCAGCACTCGGTTGCGCGCGCTGAGGCGCACGGCCTCGGCCATGCTGGCACGGTCCAGCCCGGCCTTGGCGGCATCGCCGATCAACTGGGCCAGGAAATCCTCCACCGTCTTTTCCAGCGTCTGACTGGCGGCAGATAGCGCCGTGGTGGGAATGGAGGCGCCCTGCGCCCCTTCGCGCACCGAATCAAGCAGCGTGGGGATGCGCGCGAGCAAACGGGCCTGTTCGCGCGCCGCCAGGGTGAGCGCGCTTGCGCCATCACGCAGCGCGCCATCATAGATGAAGGCGGGGCGGGTGAGCGCCTCGGTTGGGTTGGGGGGGGCGAAGCGGGCGATCAGGCGCAGCAGCGGGCCGTCGAGCGCGATCATCGCCAGCGCGGTTGTGATCTGCATGAGCCCGAAAAGCATGGCCAATTGGGTGTCCTGCTCCACCGCCAGATGGGAGAGCAGCGCCGAGATCAGCGGTATGCCAATAATGGCTTCAACGAGGTGCAACAGCACGTAGATGAGCGTGCCCAGCGCCTTGAAAGCGAATTGGTAGAGCACAAGCTGCCTGGTGGTGCCGGTCATGGAGGCTGCCAGCAGGAAGGTGGCCAAGCCCGAGCCGAGGGAGGCGCCATAGATTGCCATCTCTGCCTCGTCGAAGCGCATCGCCCCGGCATTGAACATGGTGATGGCGATCATGCTGACAGTGGAACTGCTCTGCGCCACGAAGGTGACGGCCACGCCGAGGACAAAGGCGGGCAGGGCGGCATCGCCGGTGGCGGCGAGCAGGCTGCGCAGCCATTCCGTGTCACGCAGCGGAGCGGCGCCGGCCTTGAGCAGGGCCAGGCCGAGGAACATCAGCCCCATTCCCACCAGGGAATGCAGCAAGGGGCGCAAACGGCCGCCGATATCGAGATTGAGGTATGAAATTATCCCCGAAAATCCCAGCAGCACAAGCGCTGCCAGACGCAAATCCAGCGTGGCCAGTAGCACCAGCGCCGTGGTGCCGAGATTGGCCCAGGCCAGCAAGGGCAGGGCGCGCTGCACGGTGATCAGCCCGCTCGCCTGCATATTGGCGGTGATGACGGTGACCGCGCTGCTGGATTGCGTCAGCCCGCCCAGCCCGACCCCGGCCAGCGCCGCGGTCATGGGGCTGCGGGTCAGCCCGGCGATCAGGCGGCGGGCGAACGGGCCCGCCATGGATTGCATATTCTGTGCAACTTGGCGGATGCCCACGAAGAACAAGCCAAGGCCGCCTAG